>NZ_CAXAXI010000002.1:0-162500 GCF_963972995.1 uncultured Altibacter sp. | reverse complement strand
TTGTCATCATCACAAACTACCAAAGGGTCCGGCATTGGATTGACAACAGGAGGTGGCACAAATTCAATATACACATCACCTTCAGAAGTACAGACTCCGGCGAAATCTACGATAAGTTTGTATCGTCCTGTAGTTGTAACGGTTAAGTTTGGAGATGTTTCAGCAGGTACAAAAGGCACAAAAATACCTGAACCTAAAGGGTTCTCATATTGCCACTCATAGGTAGTACCCGGAGGGGCTGTGATATTAGGCACAATAGTGTATGACTCTCCAATACATCGAGCTGTACCATCGCTAGCGGTGAGATCCAAACCTAGATCTACGCTTCCAATATCAAAAGATCCTGCTCTGAAGAATACCGCTGAATCAAAACTGGAATCACCCCGATCTGCAATCACCATCTTGAGTTCATAGGTTTGCCCCGGTGTTAAGGTTGCTTGCGCTGTTAGAGAAGTAGTATAACCATCGAATGAAATTTCATTTAAGTTATTGGCACCTGAATTACTTACATAAAACTGAGGGAAAAAATTGACATCCGGAATTTCAGTGCCACACATAAAGGTATCTGCGTGAATTGACAGTGTGCTCACAGGAACATTCATAGACCCGGGAACTGCGGCAATATTGGTTCCCCCGTAGGGAGTTCCCGAGTCGTCCGGAATTCCGGGTCCTCTTAATAAGAAGGCAAAACCATCACGAAACTGACTGTCACATTCAAAATCATCTTCATACTCTTCAGAAGCAAAAATAAAATCAAAGGATACATTCGGTATAACCGGGACAAAGGTGAATTGGAACACCGTAGCGTTATTTGTACCAACATTGTCCCCACTTTGATTGTCCAATATAATCTTTAAATCGTTGTCGCCTAACCATCCTGCCCCTGTTCCCGTGGTACCGCTGGCATTATTAGGACCTTCGGCATCTACCGCATGTCCCGTAGAAAGTATAATACCTTCAGCAAAAGGAAAGGTAGTTCCAGCTGCATTGAAATATCCCCAACTTCTATCATTGATATTGGTAACTCCGCCAGGGTTCTCCTGTAAAAAGGTCATATTTGCCTGCACACAGCTTCCTCCGCCTATAAGTACATTGGTGATCAATTCTTCAGCTGTAAAAGAAGTTTGAGGAGCTGCAGGGTCATTTACTACAATAGATTGAGAAAAGCACACTGCGGAAAATGCTAGTATGAGGGGGAGTAAAATTTTCTTCATAAAGTAGGTGTTAAGACGTCAAATATATTGATTACATTGATTTTCTTTTTATATTTTTGCAAAAAATGCTATTAAATGTCTGATTTTAACATTCATATACAACCCACAAATAATGAAAATATTGTAAAATTTGTAGCCAATTCCTTTTTAACACAGGCAACTAGCTACGAATTTAAGAATATTGATGAAGCATCGGCAAGTCCGTTAGCTCAGCAATTATTCTATCTTCCCTTTGTGAAGACTGTGTATATCTCACAAAATTTTATCGCAATTGAAAAATACAATATCGTAACGTGGAGCGATGTAGAAAATGAGGTTTCTCAGGCTATTAGTGACTACTTAAATTCGGGTAAAGCGGTGATTGTAGAATCCAACACACCTAAAAAGGTTCCGGTCACTATCTATGCGGAAAGTACGCCAAATCCTTCGGTCATGAAATTTGTAGCCAATAAGCCTTTGGTAACCGGCACTTTTGAATTTAAGAATATCGATGAAGCGATCCATGCGCCCCTTGCTAAGGAATTGTTCAGTTTTCCATTTGTAAAGGAAATATTCCTTAGTGCGAATTATGTTTCTGTAATGAAATACAATGTTGCTGAATGGCAAGAAGTATCTATGGAAATTCGCGAGTTTATCCGAAACTATATTGAAAGCGACAAACCTGTACTTTTGGATGCTATGCTTCAGAAGGAAAAAAATGCGTCCGTGACATCTTCCGAAGTAACCAAAGACACAAACGAGAATTACTCTGATATCGACAAAGAGATCATCGCCATCCTGGATGAATATGTACGCCCAGCTGTAGCCAGTGACGGAGGTCATATTGCGTTCGAATCTTTCGACGAAGAAACCAAAACGGTTCGTGTCCTGTTACAAGGAGCCTGCAGCGGTTGTCCTTCTTCGACAATTACGCTCAAGAATGGTATTGAAACCATGCTTAGTGAGATGCTACAAGGGCGTGTTGCTAGAGTAGAGGCGATCAACGGATAACCGTTAGGTTTTCTCCTTACAACCCTAGGTTTTAACGATATTTTGAGAACTTTTGGTTCTTAAAATCGTATTTTAGAGACCTAATAGATAAAACTAATATTATGGCTGTACTAAAAGTTATTGAAGTATTGGCAAACTCCAATGAGAGTTGGGAAGATGCTGCCAGAAATGCAGTGAAACATGCTGCTAAGAGCGTAAAGAATATTCGGTCAGTCTATGTGCACGAACAAAGTGCCATGGTCAATAACAATGATATTACCGAGTTCCGCGTGAATGTGAAAATCACCTTCGAAGTCAATTAATTTATAAGACTTTATACATGAATACGCTTTTGATGATCAAAAGCGTATTTTTATTTCTTTATTTCTCAATCTATGCGCCATCTTTTTCCCGTAGCCCTTATTTCGCTTTTCTTTTTATCGTGTAATTCTTCAAATAAAAAATCTTTGGAAACCCATCAATATACCAATGAACTTATAAACGAGACCAGTCCTTATTTGCTTCAACACGCCCACAATCCTGTTAACTGGCGCGGTTGGAACGAAAAAACACTTGAAAAAGCCAAGCAAGAGAACAAGCTGATGATAATAAGTGTTGGGTATGCGGCTTGTCATTGGTGCCATGTGATGGAACGTGAGAGTTTTGAGGATTCTACCGTTGCAGCCGTTATGAACCAACATTTTATTTCAGTGAAGGTGGATCGTGAGGAGCGTCCCGATGTAGACCAGATCTACATCAATGCGGTACAACTTATGACCGGAAGTGCCGGTTGGCCTTTGAATGTGATCACATTGCCCGATGGTCGTCCCGTTTGGGGAGGTACCTATTTTAAAAAAGAAGAGTGGATTGCCGCCATCAATAAAATACAAGAGATCTACGAACAGGAACCTGCGAAGCTCGAGGAATATGCCGCTAAATTGGAAGAAGGCATAAAGAGCATGGACCTTGTCACATTTAACAACGAAGCTGTCGATTTCAAGCATTATGACACAAACAACATAATCGAAAAATGGTCTACCAGCTTTGACCACAGATATGGTGGATACAAAAGAGCGCCAAAGTTCATGATGCCCAATAATTACCATTATTTATTGCGTGAAGCCTTACAAGCCGAAAATGCCGAATTATTAGATTTTGTGACCCTAACCCTGGATCAGATGGCCTATGGA
This sequence comes from uncultured Altibacter sp., assembly GCF_963972995.1. Classification (NCBI taxonomy): domain Bacteria; kingdom Pseudomonadati; phylum Bacteroidota; class Flavobacteriia; order Flavobacteriales; family Flavobacteriaceae; genus Altibacter; species uncultured Altibacter sp. The sequence goes on along the minus strand of NZ_CAXAXI010000002.1, from coordinate 159,127 downwards.
GGCATTTATGACCAAATAGGGGGCGGTTTCTCGCGTTACAGTGTGGACGAGCGCTGGCATGTACCACATTTTGAAAAAATGCTATACGATAACGCGCAAATGGTAAGTCTGTACAGCGATGCCTATTTGGCTACCAACAAAGAACTTTATAAGGAGGTCGTTCTTGAAACGCTCGATTACATACAGCGCGAGATGACGACTGCCGAAGGTGCCTTTTATTCGTCTTTGGACGCCGATAGTGAAACAGCTACGGGGGAATTGGAAGAGGGCGCATATTATATTTATACGCAGGAGGAGCTGAAACCACTGTTAAAGGGAGATTTTGAACTTTTTAGCAATTATTACAACATCAATAGCTTCGGAAAATGGGAAGGTGATCATTATATATTGCTTCGGAGTGAGGATGATGCTTCGTTTGCCTCAAAATACGGACTTACGACTGAAGCATTTCAGAAAAAGAAAGACACATGGAAACGGACACTTTCCCAATTCCGAAACAAACGTCCAAAACCCAGACTGGACGATAAAACACTTACTTCTTGGAATGGATTGATGTTAACGGCCTATGTAGATGCCTATAAAGCTTTTCAAAAAGAAGACTATTTAGAAGCTGCCCTAAAAAATGCCCGATTTATTGCTGCTTCCCAATTACAACCCAGCGGAGCGTTATACCACACCTATAAAGATGGCAAAAGCAGCATTAATGGTTATTTGGAAGACTACGCGGCGGTGATAGAAGGATTTATCGCATTGTATGAGGTGACTATGGACGCTACTTGGTTAGAACGGTCGAAGATTATGGCAGATTATACCTTTTCACATTTCTTTGATGAAGAAAAGCACATGTTCTATTTTACTTCAAAAGAAGATGCTAAACTTATGACACGCACTTTTGAGTATCGAGATAATGTGATCCCGGCCTCTAATTCGATTATGGCCAAGAACCTCTTTAAATTGTCGCATTATTATAATGTGCCGAAGTACGGAGAGACCAGCAAACAAATGTTGAAAAACGTCCTTCCTGAATTGGAACAATACCCTTCAGGGTTTTCCAATTGGATGGATCTGCTGAAGAATTATCAATCGAAATATTTTGAAGTAGTTGTTGTGGGGCCCGAAGCTAAACAACGAATAGAAACACTTACTGCGTATTACATCCCTAATATGCTTATTGCCGGAAGCACTACACAGCAAGATGATTATCTTTTAGAAGGACGCTTTGTTGAAGGTGAAACCTATATTTATGTATGTGTTAACAACACGTGTAAATTACCGGTGAAAGAAGTAGAAAAAGCAATTGAAACAATTAAAAAATTTTAAATACCCTATGGAGAAATTCAAAGATATAGATACTTACATTCAAGAATACGGAGAAAAACTTATTGACTTTTTACCTACTCTAATTGGTGCCGTTTTATTGTTGCTTGTTGGATTATGGGTAATAAAATTTATCAATCGCCTTGTAAACAAATTCTTTGAGAAGAAGGAATTTGATGTTACGTTAGAGCGATTCGCGGCCAACCTAATCAATTGGGGACTCAAAATTGTGCTGTTCGTCTTGGTAATAACACAGCTGGGTGTGGAGTCTGCAAGCCTGGTAGCTATCATTGGTGCTGCCGGATTGGCTATTGGTCTTGCGTTGCAAGGTTCATTAGCTAACTTTGCCGGGGGTGTGCTCATCCTACTATTGAAGCCTTTTAAAGTAGGTGATTTTATTAAAGGTCAAGGTGTGGAAGGCACTGTAAAGACTATTTCTATTTTCAATACGCACTTAACAACGTTTGGAAATCAGTTAGCTATAATTCCCAACGGAAAATTGTCTAACGATACGATCATCAATTACACCGAAGAAGGTATTCGTCGTGAGGCGATCACCTTTGGCATTGGGTACGACAGTGACATTAAGCAAGCCAAGGACATTTTATTAGAACTGGTCATGGAGCAGGAAACAGTATTAAAACTAGAAGACAAGATGCCTATGGTAGTGGTTTCAGAATTAGCGGACAGCTCCGTGAACCTATCGGTACGATATTGGGCGAAGAATGAAGACTTTTGGAATTTGCGTTGGCATATTCTTGAAGAAGGAAAGGCGCGGGTAGAAGCTGCAGGTATCGTGATCCCGTTTCCGCAAAGAGACGTACATCTATACAATATACAAGACTAATAAGTAAATTTTAATTAACTTTGCATCCATACTATTTGAAACTTAATAATACCCCTTTCTTAAATAAAATTATACAATGGTCTATAGACTCCTTACCTTTTTATTTGTCCTAGCTTTAAGCGCTAATGTATATTCTCAAAACCTTGAAACGGATGTCCTATATAGAATACTTGACAAAGCAATTGACACTCAAGAAGGATTAACAGAAGCACAAATAAATAGTATGAGTGGTTCGCCTTATGCAAATGACACATTTTTAACAGGCACGGTATATTACGATGGAAAGGTAGCAGCAGAGAATGTACTTTTGAGGTATAATGCCTCTTCAGATCAAATTGAGATTAAAAATCCAAAAGTTAGCATTGATCGATTTGGAGCATTACTCAAGAATCCTAGTATATCTGCCTCGATATTTAATGAAAAGTATGTTTTTGTTCCTGCGCAGGGAGATATTTCAGAGAGATATTACAAAGTATTATATTCCGGTCCAGATTATAAGCTCTATAAAAAGACCACAGTAGAGTACATTCCTTCGCAAGTTGCCAGAACTAGTTATGAGAAAAATGAACCGGCTAAGTTTGAGCAGGCCCATACTTATTATTTAGTATCATCAAATATGACTTTTACCGAACTTGGCAACAGCAAGTCGAAAATTCTTTCGGCTTTAAGTGATAAGAAAATGGAGATCAAGAGTTACTTTAAAAAATACAAGCCGGATACCAGGAATGATTCAGATCTAGCAAACCTTATCTTATACTACGATACGCTTTAATAAAATCATCCCCCTACATAATCCTTTAAATAATACGGTTCAAAGTAAGCGACATCCTCGATGTCGTTTTTTTTGAACTTCGCTTCGGCTAGCGAAGCCATTTGAATTGCTGAAGGTAGCGTTTCTTCCATAAAGACGGCATTGGGATGGTCACAGATTGCGCTAAACTTTGATACCCCGTTACCTAAAAAAACAGTGGTGCCTTTTTCAAGATATTCAATAAATGAAGCAGGAGTAAGTATCTCTGCTTTGGTCCCTCTAATTTCGGAAGTGCCTTCAAATACCGAAGCATACACTTCCATACGCCTTGCATCCAATAAAGGAATAAAAAACCGCGCCTTTGATTCGTTTGCCTGCATTGCCAGAGATCGCAAGGTTGCCACAGAGATCAAGGGAATGTCCAATGACATACACAGTCCTTTAGCCGCAGACACCCCAATCCGTAAACCGGTATACGATCCGGGACCTTTACTTACGGCAATGGCATCAAGCATATTTTTTTCAATGCCTGCTTCAGAAAGCACGGCTTCAATAAAAGGATGCAGCTTTTCAGCATGAGAATAACCCCCTTTCAAATCCTCTTGTAATGCAATAACGCTTCCATTAACTGAAAGCGCTACTGAACAATTCGTGGTGGAAGTTTCAAGACATAAAATGGTAGCCATTAGTTCTCTTCGCTTTCCGTTTCTAATTTGGCCGGTGCGGCCACCTCAATCTTGTCTCCTGATTTAAGTGTTTTTGTAACCGTGTTATACGGTCCTGTTATAACCACATCGTCTTTTGATAATCCTGAGGTGATCTCGATATTGGAATCGTCCTGTATCCCGGTTGTTACCACACGTAATTTAGCCTCGTCCCCGTTCTTGACATAGACACATTCAAATTTTTCAGTATTTACAGCAGTGGTTTCACTCACGGCCGGTTTTTTTACATCGGTGGTATCATTCTTAATCACAATAGCACTAATAGGCACCCCAATTACATTTTGCTTCTTATTGGTAATTATATCTACCGTAGCAGTCATCCCGGGACGGAATGGAGAATAGTATTCGGGTTTTCCTTCGGTTAGATCTTTATACGAATCTGCAAGTATTCGAACTTTCACTTTAAAGTTGGTTACTTGGTCTGCAGACAGAGTGCTTTGTGCAGAGTTCGCAATCTCGGTAACGATCCCCTTGAACTCACGCTTCAAGTATGCATCAACTTCTACAATTGTAGAATCTCCCAAGGAAACCTTTACAATATCATTCTCATTCACGTCTACTTCCACTTCCATATTATCTAAGTTGGCAACCCGAACAATTTCGGTACCCGCCATTTGAGCGGTTCCTACAACGCGCTCACCTAGTTCCACAGATAGTTTTGAAATGGTTCCATCCATGGGTGCGAATATAGACGTACGAGATAAGTTGTCTCTCGACTGCTTAACATTTGCTGCTGCACTTTGAACATTGTAATAAGCCGATTGCTTATTCGCTTGCGCCACCTCATAATCGGCTACAGAACGGTCCCATTCCGATTTAGAGATTACGCCTTTTTCGAATAAGGTCTTATTCCGATTGTAATTGAGTTCGGCGTTTCGCAAACTAGCTTCTGCCTGAGACAATTGCGCTCGTACATTTTGTAATCCGGCCTGAGATTGGCTCAACGCAGATTGGATAAGGTCTGGATTGATCTTTACTAAAAGATCACCCTTCTTTACCTGCTGTCCTTCTTTAATGGGCAGTTCGATGATCTCTCCAGACACTTCAGAAGATAACATCACCTCTACTTCTGGTTGTATTTTTCCGGTTGCCGCAACGGTTTCAATAATATCAAGCGGCTCGATCTTTGTGATCTCAACTTCTTTAACATTGCCACTTTTACCAAACCAGCCGGCCTTTTTACCGACAATAAGTAATACAATGAGCACTGCTATTACTGAAACAATAATGATAAGTGTCTTTCTCTTCATAATTAGAACTTTAATTCGGTTGCAGGTACTCCAAAATACAATTCGAGTACTTTCAATTTAAATATATAATCGTACTTCGCTCGATTCACTTCAATTTGTGCATTATCGTAACGTAACTTAGATTGACTAAAATCAAATGCATTGGTCAATCCCACATCATAGCGATCTCTTGCATACTGATAGGCCAATTCCTGAGATTCTAATGCTGCCTTGGCTGCCTCATAAGATTTTAAGGCTCCTTTTGCATCGACATACGCTTGGTAGACATTGGATTCCAGATCGAGTTCTGCTTGTTCCAACTGAAACTTGCTACGTTGTAAATTAATTTTATTTCGCTGCACATTTCCACGAACCGACAATCCGTTTAAAATAGGAACATTAAGTTGTAACCCATAGCCTATACCATCGTTCAAGTACAGTTGCTCTGTAAAATCACGCTCTAAGGGGTCATTGTCTGCATATCGCGTATTGTATCCAAAAAAGGCTGAAAGGGTTGGATAATAAGCGCCGCGAGCTAACTGAAGGTCCTTCTCGGCCAATTCCACGTTTTTCTCAGCGATCTTTACTTCGGCTCGATTCTCCTTCGCAGATGTGATGATGGTTGTCACATCCTGAGCTGAAATTCCTTCGTCTATTATGGTAAAATCTTCATCTGCGATATCGAAGTTCTGATAGTCCTCTACCAATAATAATTGAGCAAGATTAATTTTTGAAATAGTAAGTGCATTTTCGGCAATGGCGATTTGCTGTAATTCGCTCGCGTAGGTCGCCTGTATCTCCAGCAGATCGCCTCGCGGAAGCACACCTCCATCAACAAGATCGTTGGTGCGTTCTATTTGAGATACGGTTACTTGGTTTTGTGCCTTTACAACTTCCAAATTGGCTTTGTTCAAAAGTATCTGCAAATAGGCATTGGCCACAAACAATGCGATATCATCCTGCATTTTTGTAAGCCTGTACTGACTTGCTAAAGCTGAAAGTTTCGCACGTTGTACCTGTCTAATATTACGAAGTCCGTCGAACAGGGTGTATCCCGCATTTACAGAACCCGAGGCCGATAAGAATGTGGTACTCTCTAATTCGTTGTTCGTGGGGTTCAAACTCAATCCCGTGTTTTTCGAAACCGAACCATTGGCATTGATGGACGGTAAGAAATTACCTATTGCATCTTGTTTTTCAACATCGGTTAAGGCAACATCAAGAAGACTTTGTTTTACGGATATATTATTTTCAAGAGCGTGAAGTACACATTCTTTCAGCGTCCAGTTCTTCTCTTGAGCGAAGTTGGAAACTCCCAAACAGAGGAAAAAGAATAAGGCTATACGATTCTTCATAAAGTTGGTAATTGCTAATTTGTCTAGTGAATGACCAATGTGTTACAAAGTTGACAAAAATAATCTTTTCACACCTAAAGACGGAAGAAGAATTACGCTTCGGTCTTTGCTTTTTGTCTGCTGCGGTAAATTACATACCCAATACCTCCAATAAGCAAATAAGGAAATATCATTAAATAAACGATCCCATTATTAATCCCCTTGGCAGCTTGTCCACCTTCTTCACTTTCTAAGACAGCACGGCACATAGCACATTGAGCTTCGGCAGGGAGTGCCCACAGTATACATAACAATAACAAAAGAATGCTTACTCTGTTCATACAACTTTAATAATAAGGAGAGATCATAAGATACACAATAACACCGGTCACCGCCACGTAGAGCCAAAGTGGAAAGGTGATACGTGCAATCTTTTTATGTGAAAAAAAATTACCTGAGATCGCTCGCACATAAGTAATCAAAACAAAAGGAATTACCACAATCGACAATAGGATATGACTCAACAAAATAAAATAATACACATATCTTATGACACCTTCGCCGCCAAACGGTGTGGAATCTGATGTCATATGATAAGCAACGTACATTACCAAAAAAATAACCGAAAGGATTATACTGGTCTTCATGAGACGTTCGTGCGCAATTCTGTTGCCCCTTCTAATTTGGATCACGGCTGTCACTAACAAGATTGCGGTAAGCGCGTTGATAGATGCATATATAGGAGGCAGAAATCCTAACCTTTCAACGCCTGGAATTCTAATGGTAAACAATGCGGCCACTGCGAGAGGAATTGCTATGGATAGAATCCAGATCCACACAGTGTATTTTTTTGAAGTGCTTGTTGAAATTTGTGACATTCTACAATAGTTTTTTAATATCCTCAATGAGCATTTTTATACTGTCTTCTTCCAATCCGTCATAATATATAACTGGATTCCCGTTTTCGTCGATACGAGACCGTATCTTTCCCTCTTGGTCCACCAATGCAAAGAAACCGGAATGCTCAAAGCCTCCCTCAACATTTGGGGCCTCTCCCACGTACAGATTGAAACCTTCGTTGGCCAACTTAAAGATAGCGTCTTTCTCTCCTGTTAATAAATGCCAATTAGGATTCGTAATCCCGTAGCTTTCGGCGTATTCTTTTAATATTTGTGGTATGTCGTAAGTTGGATCTATACTGAAGGATGCAATGCCCAGATTTGGATTTCCGTAAAATTCATTTTGAATTTTCACCATATTACGATTCATGATAGGACATATCGACGGACACGTAGTAAAGAAGAACTCTACAATGTAAACCTTACCTTCATAATCTTCGTTAGTAATTGTTTTCCCGTTTTGGTCGGTAAAGCTAAAGGCAGGCACGTTGCCAATTACAGCCATATCGGGTTTGGAATAACGCCCTACGATCTTTGGAACAGCCCAAATTCCGAAGAGCAATATAACCAAGCTAATACCTACGTACGAGTAATTTTTCATAAGTGTTAAATCTTGCGATCTGCTTTGTACTTTTTCAACTCCAAACGATACTCTGCTAAAACTACTTTTATATCGTCACTCATTTTATTATTGATTTCGGCCACATCTCGCGCGTCAAATCCATATAACATTCCCACATCTTCATCATCATCCCGTCCGCGAAGCCCTCGGTCTTTATCTATAATAAAAACAAAAGGTGTGCTGTAATCGGGTCTAAGTACATGATCCGTCTTAAGGGAATCAAATACTTGCGCTATGGCATCGGTACTTCCAAAGACAAACTTCCAGTTGGTCATATCCGCCATTTCGTTTAATTTCTGCTGAAGTGCTTTTGCTTCGGTTTCGGTGCCTTTCTCTAGTAGAATGACCAGTTGAAAATCTTCAAACCCCTCGTTCTTCTTGTAGATCTTTTGGATAAGGTTGAAAGCATTTCCGTGTTTAGAGGTCACTTCCGTTCCGAAGAAACCCAAAACGGTAATGTGATTTTCCAATAAAACAGGATTCCCTTCCAAGGTTTGAAACTGTGTGAGCTCTGTTACTCCGGCCGTAAGTACAGGAAGTTTTGCAAAGTTATTGACCCCTGATGCAAAGAAAATGTATGCCGTTATGGGAAGTAAGAACAAAACCCCTAGAACCAAATACTTCTTCATTTTTCTGAGTCAATTTTTTGAATGGCAAAAATACGGCCTACTCAGTCTATTAGCAACCTTTCCAGGTTAATTTTTTTAAGTTTGGAGTATAAAAAAAGCCCTGATCAACAGGGCTTTTAAATTTTAATGTATGTTTTAGAAATCGAACTTAACGTAGTTGGATTTATATACATCGAAGATATAATCGCCTTCGATCAAGAGAATTAAAACAAGATAGCATATCAAGAAGATAGCTGTCCATACCACGGAACGGCGTAATGATTTCTTCTCATCACGCATGTGCATGAAATCCCATGTAATATAATAGGCTTTCACAATAGTAAGGATAATGAATACCCAGTTGAGCAATTTCATCGCCAAGAAGCGATTGTCGATAAGCACTTCGGGTTTAATGATCCCCAAGGCAACCTCAATGATAGTAACTACGGACAGGAATATGAATACACCCCAGATCTTTGCTACGTTAGACTTAAACTTTATAAGTCCTCTAAAAATTTCTAATTTATGTTCGTGTGCCATTTTTAACGAATTTGCTGCTTAAACAAGGTAAAAGAAGGTAAATACAAATACCCAAACCAAATCTACAAAGTGCCAATACAATCCAACTTTCTCAACCATTTCGTAACTTCCCCTACGTTCGTAGGTGCCAATCACTACATTGAAAAATATGATGATATTAATAAGAACTCCGGAGAATACGTGAAATCCGTGGAATCCTGTAATGAAGAAAAAGAAATCGGCAAAAAGAGGTGTCCCGTACTCGTTGTGTCTAAGGTTTGCTCCTTCTACCACTATCTTTCCGTCGTTCACAATTTTTGCAATAGACTCTTCCCTGCTCAAAACAGTAGGAAAACCATTTTCGTCCAAATACTGAGTGCGCACTAGAAGACTTTCGTCTGCCAAAAAGCCGGCCTTTACTTCTTCAAAGGTAAACGTTGTTTGAGTAGGTTCTGCCATGTACCAAACCCCGTTGCTTTCTTCATGAACATTTCGAGCCGTGGGTATTTTGGTTGCAAAATCGGCGATAGAGACACGTTCACCATCGGTATTCAAGAACTGAAGGATTTTACCTCCTTTGGTCTCAACAGCGCCATAATCTCCTTTGATGAAGGTTGCCCATTCCCATGCTTGTGATCCCACGAAAACTGCCCCTCCAATAATGGTAAGGAACAAATAAAGAATCACTTTATTTTGTTGCATTTTATGACCTGCATCTACCGCAAGCACCATGGTCACGGAAGAAAAGATAAGAATGAAGGTCATGAATGCTACATAGTACATTGGCGCATCTACACCGTGCAAGAAAGGGAAGTGAGTAAACACTTCGTCTGCGATAGGCCAAGAATCTATGAATTTGAAACGTGAAAAGCCGTAAGAGGCTAAGAATCCTGAAAACGTTAAGGCATCTGAAACGATGAAAAACCACATCATCATTTTTCCGTAACTGGCGTTCAATGGTTGGTTACCACCACCCCATGTTTTTCCTTCGGTACCTGTTTTAGCAACAGTAGCTTCCATACTGAGAATTTGGTGTTAAATAAAGCACAAAAATAGGTATTATTTTTATCTAACGAAACATCCACGTTCAATTTATCGAAATCCAACAGTTTTAGGACAACCCCCTCCTCTGCGATTCTCAAAAATTCCGGAAAATTATCGCACGAAATAGAAGAACAAAAACAGATAAATCCACAGAATATCAACGAAATGCCAAAAAGTGGCTGCCAGTTCAATTCCAAGGGTCTTTCCGCCCATGTACTTTAGTTTATAATGATTATAAATTACAACGAGTAACGCTATGAGGCCCATTGCGATATGAGCTAAGTGCATGAGCACCACCAAGTAAATAAAGGAGGTGGTAATGGTACTTTCACTTCCTGTAAAATAATACCCGTTCTCGATGATCTGTGAAAAACCCAAAAACTGTAACCAAACAAACCCTATTCCCAAAAGTAACGTACTAACCAGCATGAACATTGTCAAGGAATTCCTCTCTTTTTGAACGTTTATCTTCGCAACATGCATGGTTACACTACTTAATAGAATCACGACCAAACTAATATAAAAAGCATTGGGTATTTCAAAATCGGTCAACCAATCGGGACGCTCTTTACTTACCACATAGGCACTCGTCAAACCTGCGAAACTCATGGACAGGCTTATGATCCCAAACCACAACATCATCTTCTTTGCTCTCCGTATCTTCTTATCCTCGGTTCCTTCGGTGTAATCCATTATCTTAAAAATTTATCGAGTACGTAAATAATTTGTAATAGTGTAATATAGCTTACACTTATTAGCATGAGCTGTCGGGCTGCTTTCTCAGTCTTCAGTTTGTACAATCTTAAAGCGTAGTAGATGAACCCTACACCTAAAAGACCTATAAGTATTGCAGACACCGGTGTAATGTAAAGACTGCCTGTAACTCCTGCGGCTGGAATAAGCGAAGCCAAAACCGTCCAGATACTGTACAAAACTACTTGTATGGCGGTCCCACTATCCCTTCTTCCGTTGGGCAACATATAGAATCCCCCTTTTTTATAGTCCTCAAACAAGAACCATCCAATCGCCCAAAAATGAGGGAATTGCCAAAAAAACTGTATCATGAACAATGTCCCAGGCTCAATACCAAAATCGTTGGTAGCGGCTACCCAACCCAGCATAAAAGGAATGGCTCCGGGAAAGGCTCCCACAAATACCGAAAGAGGGGTCTTGGTTTTAAGGGGTGTATATAAACTCACATACATGAAGATGGAGATCGCTCCAAACATGGCGGTTTGCGGGTTTATAGTATACAGCACTGCAATACCTGTAATGGTAAGAACACTCGCTAGAACAAAGGCACTGGAAACGCGCATCCGGCCCGCTGGAATAGGACGATTCTTAGTACGTTCCATAAGGGCGTCCAAATCCTTTTCAATTATTTGATTGTATGCATTGGAAGCGCCCACCATACAATATCCGCCAATTACGAGCAAGAATAGCGTAAAGAAATCAATGGTTTCGGCGCCTAACAAATAGCCGGCTACGGAAGAGAAAACAACACTCACCGACAAGCGCACTTTTGTAATCTCGGTAAAGTTACTTATTAGCGATTTCGATACAGACTGTGAATGGGTTATAGCCACTTCTTCGTTTTTAGTGAAACACCCAAATTGATACCTAGATATTTCAGGCTGCAAAGATACACTACCCAACATTTTTCCACAATATATATTGCATATTGTTACCTCAATATTTCTAGTTTTTTTACTAATTTGCCGTGAATTAAAAAATACCGTTATGCGACATTCCATATTATTGTTTTGCCTTATTTTTTCTATAGTCCTATCAGCGAACGCTCAAAAAAAGACGAGTGAACTTACCGACGATGAAAAAGAAAAAGCTGCTGCCGTTAAGGCTGAAAATGATGGACTAAAACTTACAAAACTTTCAGAAAATATCTACATGCTGGAAGGCAAAGGAGGCAATATTGGGCTCTCTGTTGGCGAAGACGGTGTTTTTATGATCGATGACCAATTTGCAGATGCCTCCCCTATAATTCTCAATAGAATTAGATCCTTAAGCTCCAAACCCATTCAGTTCTTGATCAATACCCATCATCACGGTGATCACACCGGGGGGAATTCAAACTTCAAACAGGAGGGCGCTGCAATCATTTCTCATGAAAATGCACGTAAAAGACTTTTGGAATCCGGAATGGAGCAGGCACAAAAAAAATACGATGCTGCCTACGAAAAAGCATTGACAAAAGCTTCTTCAGATGGAGGGAACAATGAACGAGCTAAAGAAATGGCTAAAAAATCGGTAGGTGAAGTACAAGACTACTTAGAGATCGATCAGCAGAAACTACCTGTGGTTACGTTTGACGACGATCTTACCTTTCACTATAATGGAGAAAAAATCATGGTTTTTCATGTACATGAGGCCCATACGGATGGTGATGCCCTAGTCTATTTTACTGAAAGTAATGTGCTACACACAGGAGATGTTTTCTTTAACGGAAAATATCCTTACATCGATGTCGCTCACGGCGGGGATGTATATGGTGCCCTCAAAGCACTAAATGAGATCAAAATGCTTATAAATGAGGACACCAAGATCATCCCCGGTCACGGTCCCGTAGCCACACTTCGTGACCTGAATGAATCTATTGGAATGCTAAGATATCTTACCGAGCAATACGCTTATCATTTTATGTCAAAGAAAAGCAAGGATCAAATTTTAAAACTAAACCTTACCAAAGAATATGATGCCGAAGGGTATGGTGACGGTTATATCAAAACAGCGCAGTTTCATGACATGCTATTTGCCGAAACACAAGACAAATACGGAATTCCTAAAGAAAAATTAGAAGCTCAAGACAACGACAATTAAAAGTCGTAGTACCAGTTGAATAGATCGGTGCGAATTCCAAAATTGATCCAAGTGGTTTGATTTTCGAAGACACTTTCGGTGTTGAATTCAGGTTTGAAATCCCTAAAGATCAAACTACCATATACCTTCAAATTCGTGGACGGATTGATAAGATATCCTGCTTGTACTTCGGTGTGAAAAAAATCGGTGGTGTTTCCCTGCCCTAATTCATTTCCAAGATCCGAAGGTCTGTTATCCTCCGTCCCATAGATATCTCCTCCATAGAAGAAAGGATCCTCTGTAGTGTTTACTTCCAACCCTCGTTTGGCTACAATTACTTTCAGGTCGCCAAAAATCCTTCCGTATTGATAGCGTGCAATTCCAATAAATTCAGAAAAATTAGCTCCTAACGTATGCGCCATGGACTGATTGTTATGTCCATAGTTCAATACAATGGAATTGTGCGAATAGGTATAGGGACGTACACGGTTGTATTCTGCCTGTAAGTACAAATTGTCCACGCCGAATGCGTTGTAGTATTTTGCACCAATTTGGTACCCCACTTTATTCTTATAGCTCCCCTCACCTCCAAAAATATCTCCGGAAGAAAACTCATCGATTATCAATTGCGAATAAGCATTCACACGATCAGTAAACTTATACTTGGCGCTCAATCCAATAAGGGCATTCCCCCCGCGAGAACCGGTAGAAAATTCGATCGCTCGATAGAAGATCACCGGATTTAAATAATTAAAATCAAAGCCTCTGTCGTTGTCATTTTCCCAGATCACCGACTCAAAAAGTCCTATATTCAAACGTTTGGTCACGTTGTAACTTAAATAGTGGTTTGCCATGTACTTTGTTCGAAAAGAACCGTCTTGTGTTACTTCAGAACGGACATCGCGCAACGACATCCAAGTGTTAGTATACTTCAGTTTCCAAAAGGTCGTATTTAATTTAAAAAAAGGATAGGGACTCGCATTGTCGCTAAATAACAAAGACCGATACCCGTCCCCAATAAAGTTCTTTCCATGACCCAGTTGAATATTAAAATGCTTTGAAGGAGTATATGAAACATGCCCTGTCGCAATTGGATAATCGTAGGAATCACTTCGAAACCTCTTGGCAATTCCTCTGCCGGGAATGATGGCAGGATTCCCACCGTCGGGCTTAATAGACTCCGCATACCTATTGAAATAATCGGCGAATCTCCCTTGGCTCTCATACACAACTGCAAAAAAGTTGATCTGTTTCCCAATACCTCCCTGCGTATAGACCAGTCGGGTATTGTTGTAGGTATCTATATCTGCATCCAGATCGCGCCCCACTTGGAGATCAACACCTGGATCCAAGGTGAGCCAGTACCCATCACCCTTTATAGTGACCATGTGCTCATTCCACCATTTTCTTCCTAGCCATGACGATTTGTTCTTTACCAGTTTTTGCTGTTCGCTCTCGAAATTATAATAGGCATTAACTTCACTATACACGTATGGTTTTTGAGCAGTGTGATTGTTCTGCCCCACACGGTTTAGAGCGGGGTCGAAAAGGCTGTACTGATGGTGTGACAACGGAATATTAATGCTACTGCTGAATTTTTCATTAGTGTAAGGTTTATTTTCAATCGCATCGTATTCTTCTTTTAAAAATGTGATCGCTTCCGCTTCGGAACGCTGTTTTGATTTTACTGAAGTGTTTCCGATATTTCTTTCAGAAGGCATTACCAAAGGAATTTTTATAGGCATGGTAAATTGCACGTAACTGGGATTACCGTTATAGGTAGCAGGAACAATAGTAGGAAGTAGTTCAAATACTCTGCGTGCCTCTTCTTTTAATTCGTTATAAAAAGCTTCAACATAAAGTACCTTGAAGACCCCTTCGGAGTTCACTTCAAAAAAAACAATCACTTCTCCTGTGTAATCTTCTGAAACAACCACTTGAGGAACTTTGAAATTGCTATACACAAATTGTTGCAAAGTGGTGTTAAAACATGTTTCCAATTGACTTACAGCTACTTCTGAACACTCAGGAAAGACAGGATATTTTTCAAAACCGGACGTATTTTTTTGTGCAATACCAATAAAGGACATCAACAAAACCTGAAGCAGGGCAAGTTTTTTCATGGAAATAATGATATATCGAATAAAACGGAAAGATACGTTTTTTTACATTGCACACCATGATTTAACTGAAAACCGCCCATGAGAGAATCATGAGCGGTTTACCAAAGTAAGTTGTCTATTGTTATTGAATTCGAAGCGTAATGGGCACCGTATAAAGAACCGATACATTTTCTTCACCTTGCCTTCCGGGGCGCATTTTTGGTAATTGGTCGATCACACGCATGGCCTCATTCTCCAGTTTTCTATCTGCTGCCCGCGCGCGTATATCCGTTACATAACCCTGTTCGTCGATCTTAAAAGTTACCGAAATACGCAATGGTTTCGCGCTATTGTACCCGGAGAACTTATCAATATCGAATTTTTTTGCAATGAACTGGTTGATCTTAGAAGACATACAATCTACGCGTTCTTTATTATTAGACAATGACTCACAACCCGGAAACACAGGAACGAACTCCACGCCAAGAATGCTTTTAGGACTAGAATCTTTAGGGGGCACCGCCACGGGCGGCGTGGTAGTGACCACCGGGTCCTTTGGAGTTATGTCGGTAGGTTCGGTAGGTGTTTCTGTGACCGTAGGTGTTGCATTGTCAATAGGTTTAATATTTACTAATGGAGCCTTCTTAACCGGTTTGGTAATCTTAACTTCCTTCTTAGGCGGAACTACAGGTGCGGGTGATGCATCTTGGATCACTACATCGTAGATGGGAGGCTCTTCCAAATAGAAATCATCTGCGATGGTTCGAGTTGTTGGAGTGAGTCCGATGGTACTTTCCATAACCACGAATACCGCAAATAAGCTAACAATAATACCTAATTGAAAGAATAATCTGGAATTCCAGTTGATATTAATGCGTTTTTTATCCTCTCTTTTTGAAAGCATTTTTGGTTGGTTGCTTTTAAAAATGTTTACAAGTGATCTCATAATCGTTGTATTTAAGGATTAGTATCATATTATAGAAACAACAGTTATGCCACAAAAAAAGCCCCGAGCACATGCTCGGGGCTTTATATAGTATAATCAAATTGAAAATTACTCTACTTGGAATCTAATGGGCAGCGAATAAAGTACTCCCACCGGTTTACCTCGCTGTTTTCCGGGGATCATTTTAGGCAAGGAACTTACCACACGTACAGCCTCTTGTTCTAACTTGGGATGTGGTGCTCTCGCTCTTACATCTACAACATTCCCATTTTTATCTATCTTAAACTGAACGAAGATTCTCTGAATTCCTTCCAGCCCCAGGTCTGCCGCCAGATCGGCATTGAATTTTTTCTTTACAAATTTATCTACCTGCTCAGACATACACGCTTTCTTCGCATTGTTTCCGCTCGCGCTTTCGCATCCCGGATAAACAGGCACGTTCTCAATAACGGCAAATGGAACATCTGCAATTTCCTCTTCCACAGCTTCTTCAATCTCTTCGATCTCTACGATCTCTTCTTCTTGATTGGTTTCTGTGGATTTAATTATGGTCTCTTCCACCTCTTCCTCATCTTCCACTACCTCGATCACTTCGGGAGCCGGCGGTGGTGGTGGTGGCGGTGGTGGTGGTTCAATTTGTTGGGTAATAGGTATTTCTTCTTCCAGTTCATCACTAACCGCTAATGTATCGGTTTCTAAAGACCTGTCGTAGGTCTTATATTCGATAGCTTGCCAAGCAATAAAAAGCATCAAGATCATTCCCAATTGGAAAAATAACATGCTTCTTCTGCTCAAATCAGCTTTCGGGTTTTTCTTAGGTTCCATAATAGAGTATTTATGCAGTTGCTAAAATATATAAAAACAATTGTATTCTAAAGCGAAAATAAAAATTAACGTGCGAAAAAAAGTTTTTCAGGCATTTGCTTCGGAAAAACTTACAGTAATATCGAAAGACACCTTCAAAAACAACTCCTTTACATTCTCTTTACACTTCCCATAAGCATCAATTATTATGCCACAGAAAAGGCCAATACTTGGTACTGGCCTTACATTGAAGCATCTCTATCTCGCTAATTTTCTACTTGAAACAATATGGGAAGACCGTACAGGACTCCTACAGGAACCCCGCGTTGTTTCCCGGGGATCATTCTTGGAAGGGATTTGATTATTTTTACGGCTTCCTCCTCAAGTTTTGGGTGAGGTGCTCTGGCGTGTACATCGGTTACATTTCCTTGTTTATCAATTTTGAACTGTACAAAGATCCTTTGCTTACCCTCAAGACCAAGTTCAGCGGCAAGATCGGCACGAAAGCGATCTCGAACAAAGTCGTCCACCTTATCCGACATGCATTTCTTTTTTGCGTTATTATCTCCGGCATCTTCACAGCCGGGATAGATGGGCACATTTTCAATAACCGCAAAAGGCACATTGACAATTTCCTCTTCTTCCTTCTCTTCTTCGATCTCCTCAACGGCGAGGATCTCAACGATCTCATCGTTTTGATTGGTCTCTGTGGATTCAATGATCGATTCCTCTATATCGGCCTCATCTTCAACCTGTAGGATCATTACCGGAGTTATGGACGGTGGCGGAGGCGGAGGCGGCACGTATTGAGAATCTGTAATTGGGATGACCTCATCAATAGCATCTGAGATCTCCAACTGACCTTGTTCTATGGTGCCACGATTGTAGCTCTTCCATTCTAAGGCCTGCCATGTAATAAAAAGCATAACGATCATCCCTATCTGAAAGAAAAGGACACTGCGTTTGCCAAGATCGAAACGAGGGTTCTTCTTGATTTCCATATCCGGTAGTTTAGGTGACATTACTATTTCATCTCCTTATTTTCTAAAGAGTCTGAAAGTAATCAGCCCTAGCACACTGCCAATTCCGTTGGCAACAATATCGAACACGTCAAATTTACGTGAGTTGGTGAACCAGTGCTGAAGTACCTCTATACTGCAACCGTATAAGAAGCACATCACTAAAACTACCACAATAATTTTGTTAGAAATATGATTTTGGTCAGTTAACATCGTATGCCTCAACCAGATAAGAAGCAAGATCCAATGTACAACAATATGAACTACCTTATCAAAATAAGGTAAGGAAATCCCGGGAACGTTGGTGGCTGGGAGCAAAAAGGCCACCGTTACCAAGATCGTATAAAAAATCCCTAATGCTAGAAATAAATTACGCGCCGATAAGTTCTTTATACGCTGCGGCATCTAGTAGGTCATCGATTTCGGAAGGGTCAGATAGCTTTAATTTGATCATCCATCCTTCCCCATAAGGATCAGAATTGACCTTTTCGGGTTCCGATTCCAAACTCTCATTGAACTCAATGATCTCTCCGGAAAGAGGCAAGAACAGGTCGGATACGGTTTTTACGGCTTCGACCGTACCAAAAACCTCTTCACGATCCAAGGTTTCGTCCACCGTTTCTACTTCTACATAAACAATATCTCCTAATTCACCTTGGGCAAAATCGGTGATCCCAATAGTTGCTATATCCCCGTTAATGGAAACCCATTCGTGGTCTTTCGTATATTTTAGGTTAGAAGGTACACTCATAATACTTATAATTATTGTTCTTATTTAGTTTCCAAAATTGTACCGAAGTGTGATTCCACTTCGAATGGTTGTTTGTGGGAAAGCCGTAGATATGGCATATTCTGAAAACGTATGGTCGTAGTAGAATAAAGCCGTTAGATTCTTACTCAAGGCATAATCCATGGTGAACTGAAGTCCGTAAATGGTTTGTCCCGCAGTGGTTTGGTTGTTCTGAATGTCCAGATACCGGATGATCGTTTTATTATCGCGTCTTGAAAGATCTACTTTAAAATTAAGGTCACTCTGAAGGATCTTCTTCTTTCCACCAAAATTTGTCCCAATTTTCAAATCCTTAATGCGGTACCCTAATCCTAAAACTATTTCATCTCCTTTGATCTCTGTCAATAGGTTGTTCGCAAAACTCAAGGACAGTGCTCTGTCTTTGCGCAACTCTGCTAGGATCTTGATCGAATTTTTCATTTCAAAATCGATTCTAATAAGGGGAGAGAATTGCTCTGTTAAATTTACATTGGTCAAGAATACAGGACTTTTAAAATTCCCAGCTTGGTCAATAGATTCAGGGTCATTCCTGTCGTAGTCCAAATTGGTTTGAAATTGATTCACGGTATAGCCAGCTCTGTAGCCATGTTGGACTGAGAATCGTTTAAAACGCTTCTTGAACCATTCCAAATTCATCAACCCTGTATATTTCACATCCCAATTGGGTAGTGGCACATCTCTAAAGATCCCTGTCTTTTCATTGGAAGCATCGCTTCCTTTATATGCTGCTAAGAATGCGGGCAGCAAGACATCTTGACTTGTTTTACCAAAACCTACAGGGTACCCCTCCTCATCTCTTGGGAAATCTGCTGTTTCATAAAATTCGGTCGCTAATCGGTTTGCGATGATCAATCGGTTGCTTCGGAAATCGTCGAAAGCAGCAGAACTATTTTCGTCACTAGTGCTGAACGCAGTTTTAATAAGCAAAGTAGAGATGCTGAAGTTTCCGAAGGTGTTTGGCGTCAGAGAACGGTATAACTCGTTTTCTACGATATAGTTTTCCGTATAATTTTCAGAATAGATCCTGCTTCCGTTAAAATCGATCTTCAAATCGGGAAGTAGTTCCATATTTACCTGTACATCAAGCTGTCTGCTTTCTACCTCGGTGTATTGCTCATTGAATTCGGGATATAAGGTCAACCAACCCTTCCGCGCTGCTAACTCCCGAATTTCTGCCTGACTTCCAAAGGTAAATCCGGCAGTAGGTTTCAAAGTTCCTGCAAAACCAATGGAAGGGGTATAACCCGGCAAGAAGATCCCGTTATTCTCCTGATAGTTCAATTGGATCTTTTTAATGGAGGTTACGAGTCCTATTAACGTGTTCACAGCTTTGTCGCCTCCGCTTAAAGAGCCCCCCGTGCTGTTGCCTGCAGAAGCATCACCCCCTTGTGAATCTAGAACGCTCTTTCCTTCATTATCACCTCCTTTAGTGCCATTTTTATCGCCTCCCCTAATATCAACACCTTTACCTCCTGATGGCCCTCCAGTATCTCCGGCACCTGCTCTTCCGGGCTTAATTTTGGTCAACCCAATGTATCGATAAAAATTATTCATATCAAGACTGGAATTGATTCGATGTGTACTTGCATTTTGTATGGAATTCCCAAGATCGAAAGTTTCGGTGGTTCCATCTGCCAGCGTAATGGGAATGCTATTGAAGAGGTCGCTTCCGTCCTGCCATTGGAAATCTCCGGTATAGGAATACGTTGCGCGAATAAACTTCAAAAACGGGAATTTACTAAAAGGAAGGTCGTAGTTCACTTGTAACGATTGGAAATGCTGGTTGGGCTCCCCTATTTCAAAGAAACCATCCCAAATTCCCACAGAATTATCTACGACTCCTTCATCGTCAATAAAATTATTTACAATTCTATTGTTGGCCGAATTAAAATTGAAACGTAAAGATTTTGTCAAGTTGTAATTCAAGGTATATTGCCAATCGAATAGAAAATTGCGTTGGTACAGCGTTGGAAGTCCAATATTCCCCGGCAACAATGTTAATTCTCTAAACTTCTGTTCGTTATATTGACGAATGATGTTTGAACTTGCTGTTATATTGGTTGGCAGTGCGTTGAAATTTAAATCCTTTAAGAATTGCCAGTATTTACCGGTAAAAAGCGAATCGTTCTTCTTGAACGGTTCTACTGTTATAGGAGCAAAATTGTAGTTGTAGGTCGCCCCGACACGAACGTTCTGGTCAAGAGATTCTTCGATCTCAAAATCATGATGATCCACTTGATTGTAGGAATAGGAGAAAGTGAAATTCTCTATATCATACGGCATTGGTTTCCCGTCTCCGGTTCGATCCTTACGCACTCCAATAAAATTAACACTTTGCCTCTTGGTATAGTCTACAGATTGTTCTTTGATCAAATCCTTTTCGGCTTCATCTTCCGTATTTTCAATACGTGTTTCTAATTCAATATCTTGAAATTCCGGATCGAACTGAGGTGTAATCAACTCTTCGGCCCGACCATAATTAAAAGGTAATTGAATGCCCCATTTTGCGGGTAATAATTGCCCTAAATTTACATTGGTAACAACATCATACTGTTGTACATCTTCTCTGCTACGTTGATTGGGACCTTGTTCAATAGACCCAAAACCAACGGTGCTTCGTCCGGCCGTAGCACTTACAGTGGCAAAATCGGCGATATTGGCATCCATATTCGCCAAGGCAGCCCATCCCCCTTCATTCTTTAATTCTGAAAGGCGGAGTTCGTTGAACCAAGCTTCACCGCACACCTCATTGGTATTCGGGTTCTTAAGCCCCAGCATGATCGTTCGTACATTTCCGAAGCTTGGATTTCCTTTGATCCCAATTCGAAGATCGTTCTCGGGTCCTGCCGCAGAATCCGGATCCAGATCTTCCTGATTAAAATAAGTGATCTGCAACGGATCGTTATTTTGGTCCCCCAGCGCTCTCGTTTTCACTTCCTGCAGTAGCCGCAGCGGTAGATTCAAGCGGTTCTCTATAGGCCAAACAACCTCCGGACTTAGCGATTCGGGAGAAATATTTAACGGTATCTCTATCTCATAGAAGTTCTGGTCTAGGTCGGTTCCAAGACGGATGAACGCCACCAGATCTCCATCGGAAGGTACGGTCTCATTGTCCAATGCCTGCGCGTGGATGAACATTTCCAGATTCTCATACTGTCGCATATCGACATTAAAATTCTTATATACTCCACGACCGTCACCACCTTCGAGACCACAGACTCTTAACACTAGAGATTGCTCATTTTGGCGAATGATATTGTTATTGTTGTTCAACTCTTCACGAATTACACCCGGAGGTAAGACGTAAATCCCACTATTTTCTTCGATACTTACGGTCTCCACTTCGAACAAGGTATCATCCTGGTCGGGATCCTCACCAGAGATATCCAAGGAATTTGCATACCGTCTATAATCACCCCGTATCAACTCTAACGTTCCAAATCGCAACACGGTAGGTTGTTCAAAACCGGTTACGTACATACGCATAAAACGAATCGATCTAAAATCGGATATCCCGTTCACGGCACGATCTGCCTGATCAATAGGTACTTTAAACTGTACCCACCGAACATCTATTTGATCGTTGTTGGGAAGGGTTAATCCTGTGATGATCTTTTCATCTGTAATAAATTCGTTGTTGGCACTACTCATATCACGAGAGATCGGGATACGGTATTCGTAATAACTATCTACCGTGTTCATGGTATTGTCACGGTTAATATCTTCCACGTCGGGTTGTGCCGTAGAACCGCGGTTATCGTTTGTAACAATTTCCGGCGAGTTCCCTTCAGTACCGTTATATTGTCGGTAACGTTCAATGATGGTTCCTTCAGCCTGAAGAAAGTACAAGTAATTATCCCGAGCGGGATCCGGCATTCCGCCAAATAACGGGAACATGGTCGCTTCAGAAGCATCATTGATCCCATCATATCCAATATCCTGATTGATGCGCTCTTGCCCTTGTGTGTCGAATGTATATACTAAGGATTGGTTGGTGGGTACTTTCCCATATACGGTTGGTGTCGTGTTCATGGTTCCACCATCTTCAGGTAAGCCATTTTCATATTGCTTTCTTCCGTCTTTGAGAACATCTTCAGAGATATTTCCCAAGTTAAAATACAATTCTCCATCGTCTATAATAGAATCATCGTGAAAGTAAGGGTCCATGATCCAAAACTGAATGTACTCAACGTTCGAGCGTTCAAAATCGGTGGTGGTCAATGCGCGTGTTATCCCTCCAAATCGTGTCTCCGGATTAGGCAATGTATTGGTCCCGTTTGCCACCGGATTATAGTTATATGGTCCGCGTTCACTTGGGTAATACGAAAGATCCAAAGTGAACAACGCTTGGGTTTGTCCTTGTATAATATCCTGCTCGGGAAAGATCTCGTTTCTAAAAACACGACGTGTGAACGGGGATGATAAATCATCATCAGAAATACCGTCCGGTCGCTGCGTGCTGTAAAAAATAGGATCGATAGTATACCAGTCTAATTTTGCCCGATTGTAATTGTAAGCCAAGTTGCCGTTAGCCGCTTCACCACCAAATCCTATGGGTGTACTCCCTAAAAACCAAGAAAGCGGGCTACTTATATCAAGAGCTGTTTGCGATGCTTCGAAATCATCCACATACACCGTGGTTTTTCCGTTAAAGTCTGAAACCTTAGGAGCTCCGGGCATTAAGTAGGCAAATTCGCCTCGCAGGGATATATTGGAGGCTACATCGGTATCTATATTTGGTAATTTGTTGACCAATCGCGTCAAGAAGGGTACTTCTGTAGAATAATTTGCATTAAATCCAAAGATAGTATTATTGATAGGCTCCACATTGTAGTTGGACTTCTGTGTTAACGGACGTTCATTCAGATTTAAGTAAGTAGCCCCTATTTGAAATTTATTACTGAATTTATGTTCCACATTCAATCCCGTAAATCGTTTTGTCTGCTGACCAAAAAGGGTGTTGTTTTCCGTAGAAATATTTATGGGTGTATTAGAATTCAATAGGGCAGGGTCTAAAATTTGAACACGCCCTAACTGATAATTTACGGTATAATCGACCCCTTCTACCAAAGTACGCCCATTGGCAGTAACGGTAACAGATCCCGGTGGAATATTGAACGCGCCAATAGGAATCCCGTCGGCCCCTGTAGACTTATAACTTCCCTTTAACTGAAAGAAATTCTTATCACTATCGTCCTGCTCTGCCTGTGTTTTTGTGGTTCGGTAGAGCGATCTGTATACATATCGTTCTTGGTTGGCATTATAACTTGAAGGAATGTTGTAGTCCGGACTTCCGGCATTCTCGGGACAAACAGACCCTTGTAATTGCTCAAACAGGTATTCCCCAAAGGGTTCCACACTGGTAAAGATGATACGCCCGTTCTGTGTGTCTACAGTAATCCCCGGCAAAAAGTCGAAGAAACCGTCACCGCCTTGTTGAGGGTCTCCATTGGTATTAAGCCTGTCTAAGTTAAAGATTTTCAGTAGAATATCATCCAAAAGAACATTGTCCTTTATTTCACCATTGGGTAAAGGAGCCTCGCAAGACTGACTTCCGGGCACCGGAGTAATATAATTTAATGGGGACGGACTTGTATACAGTATATTTAAGCGGAAATCTTCTTGCTCCAATTGGAAAGCTCCCAATGGGTAGATATTCTTCATCATCAAATCCCAAATGGGTTCACTAACATTGGTAATATTACTTTTAAGCAATTTTACTACCAAATTTTGTGCGATCCCTGCAACCGGTGGTTCATTCGGGTCGGTGTTAGGGATCTCTCCTCCCGAGGCATCCACTCCGTCATTGGAAAATTCTCCCACTTGAAAGACCTTTCCATTCACCGTGAATTGGAACGCGATCGCAAGCACCTCATCATTGTTCAAACGCTGGTTTAAGGAAATATATCCCAATTGTGTGTTGAGGGTATATTCGCTTTGAGTAAGTCTTCGGGCATTTTCCAAAGTCACGTAATCGGTCCCCTCACTTACAGGAACACCACTAAAACCCGCCTGAACCGAAGCAATATCACGAATGGATTCGTTAAGCACTGTAGGTACACCGGGATTATTTATTCCAAAGGGGTTGAAATCGTTGTTCGAGTTATCGGGAAAGGAACCTCTGGGTTTATTGATGAAGCCACCCGGCGGCACGGTAAGCCCTATATTGGTAGGGTCAGACTCTCCAATATCTTGGATTGCGACGATATTTCGCACATCGTCTGTACGGTTCGTCCTATTAGTGATCCAAACTTCTGCTCTTGTAATTTGTACATTCGAGTTGATAAAAGGATATTGACGCAACGCCCGATCGTAGTTATCTCTAAAATAATGTGCTAGAAAAAAGTGTCTGTTCTCGTCATATTCGGAAGCATAAAGTTCGAAATCGGTAACTGTGGCTCCTCCTTCGGCGACAACAGAGCGCGTTTCAGATTTTTGTTCAGAAAAGACTCCTGTAATCGTCGTTTTCCCAAACTGAAGCTGTGTTTTTACCCCAAAAAGACTTTGCGCTCCTTGAATTAACGCGCTGTTGAGTGGCATATTTACATTTCCCACTTCTATTTTTTGAATGATATCGTCTTCAGTAGGGGTATATTCCAGTTTGATTTGATTTTGAAAATCGAATGTTGACTGTGTATCATAATTGGCCGTAACCTGAAGCCTCTCTCCTACTTTACCTAACAAACTCAGGCTAATACGTTGGTCAAAATCAAAAGAGAGATTACTTCGATTTCGCGGCGAAAAAGCAGGGTTATCCTGTTTGGTGTACAACAGCCCCAAATCCATTTCTACGCTACCTTGCGGAATAACCTCAATAGTATTCCCCCCAAAAACCGACTCGAAAAAGTTAGAATTCACATAAAAGGTTGGCAGTAGATTCTTTTGAGCTTCTTCAGATCCTTCCTTACGTCCATCGGCAGCATCGATCTTTTCTTTGAAATAGGCTTTCATTTGCTCCTTCATAATGAGCTCCCTATATTCTTCAGGCGTTAATATAATGGGGTAGGTTATATTGAAATTTCCTAAGGTTTGCGTGTAGATATACCGATCTGTAATGGGATCGTAGGTATATAAATCCTGAATGCTTGGAGGATTGGGTAAATCTATACGACCCATGGAAGAACCCGTAGCCGTAGAATCTTGCGCAACGGCTGCAGTAAAACTGCCAAAAATGATACTTATAATTAAAAAAAGCCTGATAAAGCTGTGGTTGTAATCGTAATTTTTTGCGCCCAATTTTTACAAATTTTTTAAAGCTTGTTTTATAATCATCTCCACTGTTGCGTCCGGGTCTTGCTGAACAATCTTATCGCAAACCTTTTCGGCTTGTTTTCGAGCAAAGCCTAGTGTCTCCAAAGCAGATAACGCTTCATTTTTATTCGTATTGCTCGAAACGGCAGAAATAGGTGACAAACCGTATACTTTTAAAATTTTATCTTTTAGGTCCAAAATAACACGCTGCGCGGTCTTGGCACCAATACCTTTTACCGATTGAATTGTTGCGACGTCCTCTGCCGCAATGGCTTCTGTTACTTGCTGTGGTGACAGTGAGGAAAGCATTGTCCTCGCCGTGCTAGCCCCAACACCCGAAACGGACAGCAACAATTTAAAAATTTCACGCTCCGCCGCCGATGAGAACCCGTACAAGGTATGGGCATCTTCTCGAACCTGTAAATGCGTAAATAATTTTACATTTTCACTAGCGGGGAGTTCAGAAAATGTATGTAACGAAATATGAATTAAATACCCTACCCCATTACAGTCTATCACTACATCCGTTGGATTCTTCTCTACCAGTCTGCCCTCAATGTGGGTAATCATTCGTTAATAAAAAGTTAATGGCTCAAATATAGTATAATTATTTCGAGTCGGCACGCTTGAAAATATGAAAAAATCTACACTAGGATTGGCGATTTTTAAGGTCTCGCTCTCGTTTTTCCTTTTGTTGAGCATCGACTACCGATACGGCTGCCATATTCACAATTTCCTCAACACTGGCTCCTAACTGAAGAATATGTACCGGTTTTTTCATTCCCAGCATTATTGGACCTATGGATTCGACATTATTCAACTCTTTTAATAGTTTGTAGTTGCTGTTGGCAGAGTCAAGGTTTGGAAAGATCAATGCGTTTACTTTTTTTCCCGCCAATTTTGAAAAAGGAAACTTTTCTCGTAGCATATCCGGATTGAGCGCAAAGTCGGTTTGCAGCTCTCCATCAATGATCATATCCGGGTTTGATTTGTGTAATAATGCTACCGCTTCACGAACCTTGGAGGCATGCGGATCCTTTGAAGATCCAAAATTCGCATAAGAGATCATGGCAATAACGGGCTCCAGACCAAACATCTTCATGGTGTAATTGGTCATTTGGGCGATCTTGGCCAACTCTTTAGCTGTAGGATCTATGTTTATAGACGTATCTGAAAGAAACAAGGGCCCTCGTTTTGTGAGCATTAGGTTTGTTGTGGCCACTTTACTCACCCCTTCAAACTTTCCAATGGTTTGTAGTACGGGTCGGACCGTGGAAGGATACGATCTGGCATAGCCCGAGATCATGGTATCTGCATCTCCCTCATTGACCATCATTGCACCAAAATAGTTACGTTCGCGCATTAGTTTCTGTGCGGCATACAGGGTGATCCCGCTACGCCTTCTCAGCTTCCAGAACTTTTCAGCATATTCGTTCAGCTTTTCTGTTTGTTCATCACTTTTAGGATCCATGATCTCAACATCGGCCTCATAATCAATTTGCTCCATAAGTTCATGGATAATCTCCTTCCTCCCTAATAAAATAGGATACCCAATACCTTCTTCATGCACGATCTGTGCTGCCTTTAACACGTCCAAATGATCTGCTTCCGCAAACACGATACGCTTGGGGTTTGTTTTTGCCCTATTAACAAGTAATCGAACAATCTTATTGTCGCTACCCATGCGCTCGTAAAGTTCATCTTCATATTTCTGCCAATCGGTGATGGGTTCAGTTGCAACGCCAGATTCCATGGCAGCTTTTGCCACTGCAGGCGGGATTTTAGCAATAAGTCGGGGATCAAATGGTTTCGGAATAATATAGTCCCTCCCAAAATTTAGTTTGGTTTCACCATAAGCGATATTCACCTGCTCCGGCACCGGCTGTTTGGCCAAGTCGGCCAAGGCCGTAACTGCAGCCATTTTCATAGCTTCATTGATCTTGGTAGCTCTCACGTCCAACGCACCTCGAAAGATAAATGGAAAACCTAATACATTATTCACTTGATTCGGGTGATCGCTGCGACCGGTTGCCATGACAAGGTCTTCTCGAGTAGCCACGGCTAGGTCATAATCAATTTCGGGATCGGGATTAGCCATTGCAAAAACTATTGGATTGGAGTTCATGGCCAACAACATTTCCGGGGTTACAATATTGGCAATGGAAAGTCCAACAAACACATCGGCATCTTGAATCGCTTCTTCGAGGGTATTTATCTTTCTAGACGTTGCAAATTCTGCTTTTTCTTCGGAAAGGTTTTCCCTATCCTTGCGAATTACGCCGGTGCTGTCTAGCATGACAATATTTTCGGCTTTAGCACCAAATGCCTTATATAAGCGAGTGCAGGATACGGCAGCTGCCCCTGCACCACTAATCACGATCTTGACCTTTTCAATTTCCTTTTCAGTAATCTCCAAAGCATTCAACAACGCTGCCGCCGAAATGATTGCGGTTCCATGCTGGTCATCATGCATGACCGGAATATTGAGTTCGGCTTTCAATCGTCTTTCGATCTCAAACGCTTCCGGGGCTTTAATATCTTCAAGATTGATCCCACCAAATGTGGGTGCAATATTCTTTACGGTAGCAACAAATTCATCTATGTTCTCAGTATCGATTTCAATATCGAATACGTCTATATCGGCAAATATCTTGAATAGCAATCCTTTTCCTTCCATCACAGGCTTCGATGCCTCCGGACCAATATTCCCAAGACCTAAAACCGCTGTACCATTAGAAATCACCGCCACAAGGTTGCCTTTGGCCGTGTACTTATACACATTATTGACGTCCTTCTCAATTTCCAAACAAGGTTCTGCCACTCCCGGCGAATAGGCCAAAGCCAGATCTCGCTGCGTTGCGTACTTCTTGGTAGGAACCACTTGGATCTTCCCGGGTTTCGGTTTTGCGTGATATAAAAGTGCCTCGCGGCGTCTGCTTTGTTTACTCATAATTCTTGGTCTCGAACTTACAAAGGTAAGAGGTTACCCGAAATGAAGAAAGATTCGCCGTTAATCTTTTAGGAACTTAATGTTGCGCTTAAGACCTGAGAATTTGGTACGTTTCACAGCACTTTTTTGAAATAAATCCTGAAAAACTTCTTGGGTGATCTCTTCCCAATCCTTTTTATTCATGCTAAGCAATTCAGGGCTAGGCTGTAATAAGGGTTCCTTATGACTTTTACTGAAACGGTTCCACGGACATACGTCTTGGCAAATATCACACCCGAACATCCAATCTTCAAATTGGCCCTTGGCAGATAAAGGTATCTCATTCTTTAGTTCTATGGTATAATAGCTTATGCATTTACTGCCATCGACCACATAGGGTTCTACGATGGCTTGTGTCGGACAAGCATCGATACACGCGGTACATGCACCACAGTGATCGGTAACCGGGCTGTCGTAATCCAGTTCCAGATCAAGAATCAATTCAGCGATAAAATAGAAGGACCCCACTTGTTTTGTGAGTAAATTACTGTGTTTTCCCATCCAGCCCAAACCACTTTTGGCTGCCCAAGCTTTGTCTAGGACCGGTGCCGAATCAACGAACGCACGTCCCTGAACTTCTCCAATTTCTTCGGAAATAAAATGTAGGAACTCCTTTAGCTTATCCTTAATTACAAAGTGATAATCGGTCCCATAGGCATATTTTGATACCTTGTAGGTGTCATCTCTTTGAAATTCTGAAGGGTAATAGTTAAGCAACAATGAGACCACGCTTTTAGCATCCGGGACTAGCAAAGTGGGGTCTAGTCGCTTGTCGAAGTGATTCTCCATATAGCCCATCTCCCCGTGGCGGTTCATAGTGAGCCAATGTTCGAGTCGCGGTGCTTCTTCTTCTAAAAATTCGGCTTTACTAATGCCGCAGGACAAAAATCCGAGACGTTTAGCTTCGGTTTTTATAAGTTCGGTATGCTTGTGTTTTGTATTCAAAGTAGGATGTAGACTTTTCTGTTCAAAACAATCCTCCTTGTGTACCCCCTTTTAACTTTCCGAGATGTTTGTAGGCCGCTTCAGTAACTTCACGTCCGCGAGGTGTACGCATGATAAACCCCTGCTGGATCAAAAAGGGTTCATAGACCTCTTCGATGGTTTCAGAACTTTCAGAAACAGCCGTAGCAAGGGTGGTGATCCCGACCGGCCCTCCTTTAAATTTGTCAATGATGGTCGTCAATATCTTATTATCCATCTCGTCTAAACCATGCGCATCGACATGCAATGCTTCCAATCCAAATTTGGCGATCTTGATATCGATGGTACCGTTTCCTTTTATTTGGGCAAAATCCCGAACACGTCTAAGTAATGCATTGGCAATTCGCGGAGTTCCCCGGCTCCTACCTGCAATTTCGATAGCCGCCTCCATAGATATTGGGACATTTAGGATCCCGGCACTTCTTTGAACGATCGTTGTCAACAATTCGGTGGTGTAGTATTGTAATCGGGACGAAATGCCAAATCGTGCACGCATGGGTGCCGTTAGTAATCCAGACCGTGTTGTAGCTCCTACCAATGTAAAAGGTGCCAGATTGATCTGGACCGATCGCGCATTGGGCCCGGATTCTATCATGATGTCGATTTTATAATCCTCCATGGCCGAATATAAATACTCTTCCACAATTGGACTGAGCCGATGGATCTCATCAATGAACAACACATCCCGCTCTTCGAGATTGGTTAGAAGCCCTGCCAGATCACCCGGTTTATCCAAAACAGGTCCGGAAGTCACTTTAATTCCTACTTCCAACTCATTTGCCAGAATATGTGCGAGCGTAGTTTTTCCTAAGCCGGGAGGGCCATGAAAGAGCGTATGATCCAAGGCTTCGTTACGCAAATTGGCCGCTTGAACGAAAACCTGTAGATTTTCCAATGCTTGATCCTGACCTGTGAAATCATCAAAGGAAAGGGGGCGCAACTTTTTTTCAATTTCGAGTTCTTGAGGAGAAAGATCCTCACCTGATGGATCGAGGTGTTCGTTCATGTAACAAATATACGAAGTGTTTCTCAACAAGATTCAATGAGTAAGCGTATTTGTGGTTACCGAGCAATGCATTTCTTCACAATGAATTAACATGTATTTAGCAAAGGTTTGGGAGACACTTTCAGAGTCAACCCGTATCTTATCAATAAAAACTGTTATGATTAAACCAACTGAAAAAGTACCCTCTCTTTCCATAGATTTGGTGAACGGAACACGTTGGGTCCTTGGAGATCAGCGTCCTGACCAATTTACAATGATGATCTTCTATCGTGGGCTCCATTGCCCTGTGTGCAAAAAATATTTAGAGCGTCTTCAAACTAAGCTTCCAGAATTTACAGATGTGGGTGTGAATGTGATAGCCATAAGCATGGATTCTGAAAAGAGAGCGAAAAAAACATATGAAAAATGGGATATTGAAGACATCCCGTTAGGATACGGATTGGATGAAGCCACTGCGCGCAACCTTGGTCTTTACATTTCGCATGCGATCAAAGACGAAGAACCGGACGTATTTTCGGAACCCGGTTTGTTTCTTGTAAATCCCGATGGCACACTCTACGGTTCAGCTATCCAAACTATGCCCTTTGCCCGGCCCGAGTTTGATGCATTGATAAAAGCGATAACATTTGTTAAGGATGAAGGATATCCGGCAAGGGGTGGAAAATAAAAAATCCGAGAACGGTTGCTCTCGGATCCTTTATATTAATGTTCTCGTCGAACACTAATAGAATTAAACCTCCTTCAAATTTAAAGCAGGATCGTTCAAAACGCAATACGGGAAATCACGTAATTATATAAAAAAATCCTCTCATATTGAGAGGATTTTTTAGTAATGGGGTTAATGATGCATTTCTTCTTCATGCTCTTGCATGGGTATGTGTTGCGGAACAAAGTCTTGTCCGGGAATCACATAATCAGTTTCATCTTTGTTGAGCTTACTATAATCGTAGGCCCATCTATGTACTTCAGGAATAGGACCATCCCAGTTTCCGTGAATATGTTTTACTTCGGCAGTCCATTCTAACGTGGTAGCGTTCCAAGGATTTTTCGGCCCTTTCTTTCCGTAGAACATAGAATGAATAAAGTTGTATAAGAAGACCACTTGAGCTGCCGCTGTAATGAATGCGAAAATAGAGATTACTACATTGACATCTGCCAGATCATCAAAATAAGGGAAGTTCGTATTGGTATAGTAACGTCTCGGTAAGCCGGCCATTCCAATAAAGTGCATAGGGAAGAATACCCCATAGGCTCCAATCACAGTTACCCAAAAATGTACATAGCCCAATTTCTTATTCAACATACGACCTTCAAACATTTTGGGGAACCAATGATATACTCCTGCAAACAGTCCATACAATGCAGAAATACCCATTACCAAGTGGAAATGTGCTACTACAAAGTAGGTATCGTGTACGTTAATATCCAAGGCACTGTCCCCTAGAATGATCCCTGTTAAACCACCCGTAATAAACGTAGATACAAATCCTATAGAAAACAGCATTCCGGTGTTCATTTGAAGGTTTCCCCTCCAGAGCGTTGTGATCCAGTTAAAGGATTTTACAGCAGAAGGTATTGCGATCAGTAGGGTGGTAAAGGTAAATACCGATCCCAAAAACGGATTCATTCCTGAAATAAACATGTGATGTCCCCAAACAATCGTGGACAAGAATGCAATAGCTAGAATAGAAGCGACCATCGCTCTGTAACCAAAAATTGGTTTACGCGCATTGGTGGCCATAATTTCTGAAACCATTCCCATGGCGGGCAGAATCACGATATATACTTCCGGGTGTCCTAAGAACCAAAACAGGTGTTCGAACAATACAGGAGATCCCCCCTGATTATGTAGTACTTCACCGGCTATATAAATATCTGAAAGGAAGAATGATGTTCCAAAACTCCTGTCCATGATTAGCATTAAGGCTGCTGAAAGTAATACCGGGAAGGAAACCACCCCAATGATCGCTGTCACAAAGAAAGCCCAAATAGTCAAAGGAAGGCGTGTCATCGACATACCTTTTGTACGCAAGTTAATTACAGTCACGATATAGTTCAACGAACCAAGCAAAGATGAGGCAATAAAGATCGCCATGGAAACAAGCCAAAGCGTCATTCCCGCTCCCGATCCCGGTATGGCCTGCGGTAAAGCACTTAACGGTGGATAAATGGTCCATCCGGCAGATGCAGGTCCTGCTTCAACAAATAAGGACAATACCATGATTACACTCGAAAGGAAGAACAACCAATACGATACCATATTCAAGAAACCGGACGCCATATCACGTGCTCCAATTTGAAGCGGAATCAATAAGTTGCTAAAGGTACCACTCAAACCGGCCGTTAACACGAAGAAAACCATGATCGTACCGTGTATGGTAACCAATGCTAGATAGACGCTTGGATCCATTACGCCCCCTTCACCCCACTTGCCTAAAAGGACCTCGTAGATGGTGAATTCTTTGTCGGGCCAGGCAAGTTGTAATCTAAAAAGAAGAGACATGGCAATTCCGATGATTCCCATAAACAATCCGGTAATTAGGTATTGCTTTGAGATCATTTTATGATCTTGGCTAAAGATATATTTAGTGATAAACGTCTCTTTATGATGATGCCCGTGATCGTCGTGATGATCTACTGCGTGGTCGTGTGCGTGTGCTGACATATCTTTTTAAGCTATTTTATTATTGTTTTAAAGCTTCGGCAATGGTTGCTTGTTGAGCGATCCATGCGTCATACTCTTCTTGTGTTTCCACTACGATCTTCATTTGCATATTATAGTGGTTGGTTCCGCAAATTTTATTACAAAGGAGCAGATAATCGAATTCATAAGGCTCTAAAGCTTCTTCGCCCTTGGCAGCCAAAGCAGCGCTTTTCTCTCTTCTGAGTTCATTGATCTTTTGAACTTTCGCTACTACTTCTTCATCTTGACGCATTTCTGCTGTTGTGATGGTTGGGGTAAACGCAAATTGCGTAATCATACCGGGGACACAGTTCATTTGTGCTCTAAAATGCGGCATATATGCAGAGTGTAGCACATCCTGAGATCGCATCTTGAAGATTACTTTTCTACCAACAGGTAAGTGTAATTCGTTCACCACAATATCATCTTGAGCATTCGGGTCTGAGGCATCCACTCCCAATTGGTTCACTCCTTCTATCAATCGAACGTTTGCTTCTCCTAAGGTATTATCATTTCCCCCGTAACGAGCTCTCCAGTCGAATTGATACGCGTAGAGTTCAACCACCATGGGGTCATCTTCAGTATCGATATTCATGATATCGGTCCAAGTAAACAATCCGTAGATAATAAGACCTGCCAACACAATTACCGGAATGATGGTCCATATAAATTCCAGTTTGTCATTATCGGCAAAGAAGGTAGCTCTTTGTCCTGTTTTACCTCTATATTTAAAAGCAAAGTAACTAAGCAACCACAATGTAAAAAACCCTACAATGAAAATAAGGATCATAGAGACCAACATGAGGTTATCTATTCCAGTACCGTGTTCTGAAGCTGCTTTTGGAAGCAATACATCTCCCCATTTCCAAAAACAGACAATAAGGAGTAAGTAAGTGAACAAGACAAGTCCAAGCATAAGGTAACCGTTAATATTGTTATCCTTATCGTCGGCAATCTCTGAAGTGTCTGTTTGCTTTCCTCTTGACATTTTAAATATCTTGCTCATTTGCAGGGCAGCAACTCCAAAAAGAATGATTACTAATACTACTAAAAATGCGGTCATCGTTATCTGTCTTCTATACGTTTAATTAATAATGAAAATGCTTACTCTCCTTAATGAACGGATTGCGTTTCGCCAATAGCGGAGCTTTAGTAAGAGCTGTAAAGACAACCCAAACAAACAGTCCAAAGAAAAATAAGATGGAACCTATTTCAGGTAAACCAATATACCATGAAGTACCTACCGTTCCCGGCATTACCATGTTAAATACATCTACATAATGTCCCAATAAAATTACAATTCCCGTAAGGATCACAAACCAATTCACTCGTTTGTAATCACTATTCATAAGGAGCAGTACCGGGAATATAAAGTTCATTACCAGCATTCCAAAGAATGGCAGGTT
The DNA here is from genome assembly GCF_963972995.1 of uncultured Altibacter sp. Taxonomy (NCBI): domain Bacteria; kingdom Pseudomonadati; phylum Bacteroidota; class Flavobacteriia; order Flavobacteriales; family Flavobacteriaceae; genus Altibacter; species uncultured Altibacter sp. Next base: position 124,438 of record NZ_CAXAXI010000002.1, on the reverse strand, counting down.
ATAATCTTCTATTCGTGTCACAAAATAAGTTACTTCTTCAGGAATATTTGCGTACCAGATCAACATAAACTGTGAGAACCATAAATAGGTCCAGAAAATACTGAAAGCGAACATGAATTTAGCCAAATCGTGAATATGGCTATCGTTTACATATTCTAAATATCCTTGCGACTTCAGGACAATGGTTACCATCGCGATCACTGTAATGGCACAAACCATCATTCCTGCGAATACATACCATCCAAATAAAGTGCTAAACCAATGCGGATCGAAACTCATGATCCAGTCCCAGGACATCATGGATTCGGTTACGATAAAGAATACCAAGAACCCGGCTGATAATTTAAAATTCTTCTTGAACCATCGATTGTCTTCGGCAGTGTCATCACGCAAAGAGTTCCTGCGAGAGATATAGCGATAAAGGTTCCATCCTAATAAGTAAATAGCAGCGCGTATCAAGAAGAAAGGTACGTTTAACCAACCGCTCTTTCCGTCAATTAACTTGTCGTAGTGTTCGCTTTCCGGATTGACCAATTCGGGGTCCATCCAGTGGAAGATATGATTTACGTGAAATGCTGAAAGCAATAATAAGATAAAGATTATAATAGAAGCAATTGGCAGATAGGCCGTAATTCCTTCCATCACTCGAAAGAGTACCGGAGACCATCCTGCTTGTGCGGCATACTGTATTGCATAGAACGCTAGTGTCCCCAACGCAATCATAAAAAAGAAAAAAGAAGCAATATAGAGCGCAGACCAAGGTCTGTTCTGCATTTGATGCAATGTATGCTCAAGGTGTGCTTCTTCGCTATCATGGGCCGTAGTCGCAGTGTCGGATACATCATGGATTGAAGTAGCATCATGATCTTCTCCATGACCTTCCTCGTGATGCCCTGCCATCATTTCTTTAACTTCCGCCGTTGTGCTTGGAGCTGTGAGAAAGCCGGAAATAATACCAATGGCTCCAACGACCATGAAAATGATCGCAAAAAGTTTCAGTTTACTCGGTAGCGTATACATATCTTTATAAAATCTCTTAATTCTCTAAATTATTATCTTCACCTTCATCTGTTGTGGCTTCAGATACTCCTGAAGTCGTTACCATTTGTGGTGTATTGACATTCAAACTATCCTTTCCAACAGGCACCAATAAAGGTTCTCCTTTAAGTGCAGCAGTTAGGTTCATGACGTGTTGTGTAATCTGCCAGCGCTCTAATTCGTTGGTTTGTGACGCATAGGACCCCATGGCATTAAGACCAAACATTTGAACGTGATACACACTTCCTTCGGTAATATTCCGTCCTGCATCACCGTAGCTTGGTATTCCCAAAAACTTTTCGCGTTGTGCTAATATTCCTTGTCCATCACCTTTATCTCCATGACACACAGCGCAGTAAATGGTATACAATTGTCCTCCGGCAGCTAAATTCTCTTCTGTAACTTCAAGCGGATTCTTCAATTCTGCTCTTGCCAGTTCGAGACCTGCGGTAGAATTTTCATAATCGTAAGGTTGCCATCCTCTTGGAATGGACCCTTCGGCAGGCAACATCGCTTCTTGCCCCCCGGGAAATATTTCATAATTGCCATAGGTTTCATAGCCAACAGGTTCATACATGTTGTCCATGTATTGATAATTTGGTCTGTTAGAATCGAAACAAGAAACCAAAAGAGCTGCCACAAAAAGGGTAAGGCTTATATTTAAGATCTTCTTCATATTAGTGGTCTTCGTCATTTTCAATTAAACTAATTTCCAATGCTCCGGTATCGTATAAAAACTTTGAAAGTTTTTCTACATCGTGATGACCTGCATCGATCGCCATTAAGAAATGGTCGTCTGTTGTACGTACATCCGGATTTTCAGCTTTTTTAAAGGGCCATAATTTACTGCGCATATAGAATGTTATTACCATAAGGTGCGCCGCAAAAAAGACGGTCATTTCAAACATAATAGGGACAAAAGCCGGCATATTCTCAATGTAGCTAAAACTTGGTTTTCCTCCAATATCCTGCGGCCAATCTTGGATCATGATATAATTCATCATTACGATCGCAACAGATAACCCAACCAATCCATACATAAAAGATGTAATTGCGATTCTAGTGGGCGCTAAGCCCATTGCTTTGTCCAATCCGTGTACCGGGAAAGGAGTATATACTTCTTCAATATGGTAACGTTCACTACGAACCTGCTTAACGGCTTGCATTAAGATGTCGTCATCTGTGTAAAGAGCGTGAATTACTTTAGATGCCATACTACTAGTTGTTTTTAAGTTTAGCTGCTTGTCCTGCCCAATCGTCACGTTTCGCTCTTCCGGGAAACTCATCGATGATGCTGTCCAATAAATCGTATTCTCTGTCGGTCATTCGGCTCACCTGCTCAAATGTATAGATTCCTAATTGGTGTAATTTCTGTTCCATGACAGGTCCGACACCGCTTATTAGTTTTAAGTCGTCTTGCGTTTGAGTGGCAGGATCGAATCGTCCAATGCTATCCAAGAGGCTTTCTGTTCTTTCTTTCTGAAGCTGTGTGTCGGCTACCGCTCCGGGACTTACCGTATCTGTATAATCAGTGCTCGTTTCATCAAGCTGCGTCGAATTTGCTTCCGGTTCACGAACCAGTGGAGAATAATGTTTTACATCGTCTCCATGCTTTTCACGTAGCTCCTTGTATTTACTTCCGGAGGACTTCAAAATAGATTTTACTTCTGCCTGTGCAATTACAGGGAATGTTCTGGAATATAATAAGAACAATACGAAGAAGAATCCAATGGTTCCAATAAAGATTCCAATATCGACAAAGGTCGGTGAGAACATCGTCCAAGAAGACGGTAGATAATCGCGGTGTAAAGATGTTACAATAATCACAAATCGTTCAAACCACATCCCGATGTTCACAACAATAGAGATAAAGAACGAGAACATGATACTGGTACGTAGTTTCTTGAACCACATAAATTGTGGAGAAAATACGTTACAGGTCATCATCGCCCAATATGCCCACCAATACGGTCCTGTAGCGCGATTAAGGAATGCATATTGTTCGTACTCTACCCCCGAGTACCAAGCAATGAACAATTCGGTAATGTAAGCTACCCCTACTATAGAACCGGTAAGCATGATCACGATATTCATGAGCTCAATATGCTGTACTGTGATATAGTCTTCGAGATTAGACACCTTCCGCATAATGATCAAGAGCGTATTCACCATGGCAAACCCCGAAAAGATCGCTCCTGCCACAAAGTACGGTGGGAAGATGGTGGTATGCCAACCCGGGATTACCGACGTAGCAAAGTCAAAGGATACAATGGTATGTACCGAAAGTACAAGCGGTGTTGCCAAACCGGCCAATACCAAAGAAACTTCTTCGAAACGTTGCCAGTCTTTCGCACGACCGCTCCATCCAAAGGACAAAATACTGTAAACTCGTTTTGTAAATGGCGTGATTGCACGGTCACGAATCATCGCGAAGTCGGGCAATAAACCAGTCCACCAAAATACCAATGAAACCGAAAGATACGTAGAGATCGCAAATACGTCCCATAGCAACGGTGAGTTAAAGTTCACCCATAAGGAACCAAATTGGTTTGGAATTGGCAATACCCAATACGCTAACCATGGACGACCCATGTGAATAATTGGGAAAAGACCTGCTTGAATTACCGAGAAGATGGTCATTGCTTCTGCTGATCTGTTGATCGCCATTCTCCACTTTTGACGGAAGAGCAACAGTACCGCAGAGATCAAGGTTCCTGCGTGACCAATACCTACCCACCATACAAAGTTGGTAATATCCCAAGCCCAATTCACGGTTTTATTAAGTCCCCAGACACCAATTCCTGTTGAGACGGTGTAAATGATACACCCCACTCCCCACAAAAAGGCTACTAGGGCAATAGTGAATACTATCCACCAAGATTTATTGGCTTTGCCTTCCACAGGGGCAGCCACATCCACAGTAACATCGTGGTAGGATTTATCGCCTGTAACTAAGGGTCTTCTAATAGGTGCTTCGTAATGCGACGCCATATCTTTATTTACTATTTCTTAGTTAGTTTAAACTTCGCTTGTATTTCTCACTTTCGTCTGGTACACCACATTCGGTTTTGTACCTACCGCTTCAAGTAAGTGATACATTCTATTATTATTCGCTAATTCGTATATCTTGCTATCATGGTCATTGACATCTCCAAAAACCATCGCTCCTTTATCACAAGCTGAAGAGCAGGCTGTTTGGAATTCTCCGTCCTTGATCGCTCTACCATCCCGCTTTGCTTCCAAAATGGTCAATTGTGTTTTTTGTATACACATAGAACACTTTTCCATCACACCACGGGAACGTACTACCACATCAGGATTTAACACCATACGTCCAAGATCATTGTTCATATGATAATCGAACTCGTCATTCTCTGCATACAAGAACCAGTTAAAGCGACGTACTTTATAAGGACAGTTATTCGCACAGTAACGGGTTCCTACACATCGATTATAAGCCATGTGGTTTTGTCCCTGACGTCCATGCGATGTCGCTGCAACCGGACATACTGTTTCACAAGGTGCATGGTTACAATGCTGACACATTACCGGTTGGAAAGCAACCTGCGGATTCGAAGATGGGTTTTCCATTTCGCCGTATTCTGAAAGAGAACTTCCCAATCCTGAAATATTATCTTTCTTTTCAAAATCATTCTCAAAAGTTTCCTCACTCGAGTAATAGCGGTCAATACGCAACCAGTGCATATCGCGACTCTTACGCATCTCTTCTTTCCCTACTACAGGAACATTGTTCTCAGCATGACAGGCGATCACACAGGCACCACAACCGGTACATGCGTTTAGATCGATAGATAGATTAAAATGGTGCCCTACAGAGCGATCAAAACCTTCCCAAAGATCTGCATCGGGAGAGGTCACAGGAATTTCCTGATGGTCTTTTGACACCATGGGCATAGGATTCCATACTTCGGCATCTTTAGTATTGAATATCTCTAGAGAAGTCTCTCTAATGATATCACGTCCCATCATGGTATTGTGAAGCTGCACACACGCAAACTCATGTATACCCGCAACTTTTTCTAAGCTCACTTTTTGAACCGATGAGAAATCTTTATACAAAGGATACGCATTGACGCCCGTTTGCATTTCTTCCTGAATGCCTTCTTTCTTTCCATAACCCAAAGCCAATCCAACAGAACCTTTTGCTTGGCCGGGCTGAATTATAACAGGTACATTTTCAATCACCACATCGCCCATACGAACATTCACATAGCTTCCGTTCAAACCGCCATTGGCTACATGGTTATTTTCCAAGCCCATTTCTGAAGCATCTTCTGCAGAAACAGTTACGTAGTTATCCCACGTTGTTCTGGTAATTGGATCGGGCATTTCCTGCAACCAAGGGTTGTTGGCTTGCGCGCCATCACCAAGCGATGTTTTTGTATATAAGGTAAGCCAAAGATCTCCTTCTTGTGAAGATGAGGACAAAGCTCCGTTGGCAGTATTGCTCTCGAGGGTTTCTGAAAGTTGGTCGGTGGAAGATTCGATAGTATCTGTATCTACGGAAGCATCACTCACCAAAACACCATCATGCAACGCTTGATTCCATGAAGTTCCTCCTAGTACGGTTGACCAGGTTTCTTTAATATAATCGTAATAGCTCTTTGGATTCGCGGTCCATTTCAACAAACAATCTTGAAACTGTCTCGTGTTAAACAACGGACGAATGGTAGGCTGCATTAAACTAAAGCTTCCCTTTTTCATTTGAAGATCACCCCAAGACTCCAGATAGTGCGGTGTGGCGGCGACCAATTGTGCCAAGGAGGCTGTCGCGTCCAGTTTCATGGCAAATGCCATAGACATTTCTAAGTTCTTATAGCCCTCAACAAATGATTGATTGTTTGGGAAAGAGTAGATAGGATCTACCCCTACCGTGATCAATCCTTTGATCGTTCCTGAAGCCACCCCGTTCATAACACGTTGAACCGCTGCGGTGTTCCCCATCGAAGTAAGTCGAGGTTTTGCAGCATCCATCACTTCGCTATTGGCATTGTAGGAAAGAACAGCCTTTTGAGCTGCCACATTTGGCAATCCGGTAACGATCACCCCTTTACTACCTGCTTTTTGTAATTGTGCTTTGGCATTCGCTACTGCTTCAGCCATCGCAGGAGGTAGTCCGGCAGCAGAGCCTCCGGTCAAAGCCTTTAAAATCTCAATTTGTTGCCCCGGTGTTGCAGGAACACGTTTGTCTGCGTTTGCTCCGGAAAGCGTCATATTCGCTTCAAATTGAATATGGCGTGACATTTTTCCATTCTTCGGAATACGTCCTTGCGCATATCCGGCATCATAACCACCCCCTTGCCAGTCGCCTAAGAAATCGGCCCCTACAGAGACGATCACTTCAGCTTTGGAAAAATCGTAATCGGCAAGACCTCGTGTTCCATACACACTTTGAAACGCGTCCAAAGCTTCCGAAGAAGATACGGTATCGTAGATTACATGACGAACATTAGGGTACTTAGCAGTAAATTCTTTTATAAGTTTTGTAGTTGACGGACTAGCGAATGTTTGTGTCAAGAGAACAATATCTTTGCCCGCCATTTCATTCATCTTTTGCGCCACGGCAACATCGAACTCTTCCCAAGAAGCCTCTTCTCCTTGAATTAAAGGCGTTGGCAGTCGTTGTGCATCATAGAGAGACAATACAGATGCATGCACCCGTGCGTTAACACCTCCTGTTTTAGCAAGATCGTTGCGTTCAATCTTAATAGGTCGGCCTTCGCGTGTTTTCACTAGAACGTTTGCAAAATCGAAACCATCGGCCATAGCAGTAGCATAATAATTCGCTACACCGGGTACGATCTCATCGGGAGCCACCACATAAGGAATGGATTTAATCACCGGTCCTTCACAAGCTGCCAAAGAAGCGGCGGCCGTTGTGAACCCAACATATTTTAAGAAATCGCGACGTGTTGTTGAAGTTGCTTCCAAGACATTTTTGTCTCCCAAAAATTTATCTGTAGGTATTTCTTCTACAAACTCATTTTGTTGCAGCGTCTCAACAATAGAGCTGTTTTCATTTAGCTCTTCAACACTTTTCCAGTATTTCTTGTTTGATGCCATATCGTTACTTGTAATTATCTATAAAATTTTAATAGTGACATTTTCCACATTCCAACCCGCCCATTTGAGCGATGGTCAATTTGTCAACGCCGTATTTCTTGGACAGTTCTTCGTGAATCTTAGCGTAATACTCATTACCTGCTAAATTTACGTTCGTCTCTCTGTGACAGTTAATACACCATCCCATGGTCAATGGAGAAAATTGATACATGATCTCCATCTCTTCTACCGGCCCGTGACATTTTTGACATTCGATTCCGGCAACTGTAACATGCTGTGAATGGTTAAAATAAGCAAAATCAGGAAGGTTATGGATGCGGACCCATTTCACTGGTTTTTCTTCACCTGTATATTTCTGTTCGGCCTCATCCCATCCTACCGCATCGTATAGTTTTTGGATCTCAGCATCGTAAAATTCTTTGGTATATCCATTCTCTGGATCTACCTCACCGTTATACTCTGCAATGTTTTTGTGACAGTTCATACAAACATTCAAGGATGGGATACCAGAATGCTTGCTCTTTCGAGCCGAACTATGACAGTAGTTACAATCAATTTGATTGGCCCCTGCATGTATTTTATGGGAATAATGAATGGGCTGTACCGGCGCATATCCCTGATCCACACCTACCTGCATCATCCATCCGTAGGCGAAATAACCGGCAGCTAACAATAGAAAGATAGACGTCACCAAAACTAGAAATTGGTTTTGGGCGAATGCTTTCCAAATTGGCATTTTCTTTTCTTTCTCCTCATAGGTAACGCCATTTGCTTCAGCGATGCGTTTTAGTGTACTTGTCACCAAGAACAACATCACTACCAACAATAAGAATACCAATGCCAAAGCACCCAAAATAACATTATTCGAAACACCGCTTCCACTTTCACCGCCTCCTCCAACAGGAAGTTCTACTACAGTCGGTTCGGGTTTTGGAGCACTGGTATACGCTAAAATGTTATCGATATCAGTATTGGTAAGCGCCGGAAAGGCTGTCATTACCGATCTGTTATTTTCTTCAAAAAGCTTGACGGCAAGGGCATCACCGGATTGAATTAATTCCTGACTGTTTTTAATCCATTTGTACAACCACTCTCTATCGTATTTTTCAGCAACACCTCTTAGGGCCGGTCCGGTTGCCTTTTTATCCAATTTGTGACATGCGGCACAGTTTGCCTTGAACAAAGTTTCACCTGCGGCGACATCCCCAACACCTTCGGCAGGTGGTGTTTGTGCTTCCGTTGCTTCCGCCTCGTTAGCACTTTCTTCCTGTGCAAAAATGGTAGTTGAAAAGGTTAGTAAGAACACTAACAAGAGAAGTGACAATCGTGAGGGTAGATTTCGGTAATTCACCTTTTTCATACTAATGATTAAATTATTGTCAATAGTTTGGCACGTAATTGGTTACCATTATGTTGATTAATTGCTCGCAAAACGCACCATAAATAACGGCACAAAAGTAAGCTTTAAAGTCGATTTTAGAAATGCAAATAAAGTGTTAATGATTAATTTATACTTATTCTAAATAATAATTTTACGGTTCTAAAAGTTATTAAGGTTTACCTTTGCACTAAAGACAAAAATACATGAAAATATCGTCACCACATAAATCATTAGCAATCAGCATAATAATTCTTTTTTTATACGGAAGTGCAATGGCCCAGCAGGCTACGTTAACCGTGAACCAAGATGCTAAAATTGCTACTTTGTTGGAGCTGAAGAAATCGCTGGAAAAGGATAACAAATTATCGGACGGGTATACTATTCAGTTGTATTACGGCGAACTAACGGAAGCAAATTATGTGATCAAAAAATACCGAGGTTCGTATAGCAACTGGCCTGCTTCCATAGAATATGAAACGCCAAATTATAAGGTTTGGGTAGGAAATTACAGCACCCGGTTGGATGCAGATAGGGCCTTGGTCGAGATACAGCGAAATTTTCCTTCCGCCTTTATACTAAAGCCAGAACGTAGAAAATAAATTATAAAAAAACGCCTCGAATCGAGGCGTTTTTAGTATTGCTATATTTGAATCAATGATTGATCACCACCTGTTTTATCACCAGCTCTTCTCCGTTTGAAATATGAAGAAAATATATGCCATTATCTAAACTATAGGTATCTATAGTTTTTAGAATGTTGGTACATTCTGAATGATGCAGCAAATTAGCATATTGATCGTACAGATCCAAAATATAGGTATCATTGGCTGTTGTACGCAAATCTATGTGTAATTCGGCATCAGAGGAATTTGGAAAGAGGATGATTTCCGATTCGATACCACCGTCCCCGTTAGGATCTTCCACGGTATGTCCATGTGCTTCAGACTGGGGGCTCCAACCACATTCATTTCTGAATTTATAATAATAATCTAACATGATTCCTTCATTGGCGGGAGTGGTTATAACTACCTGTTCTTCGTTCATGATCTGAACCATATAGGTCGGGAAAATACCCCAATGTCGTTCCAGCACTGTCCCTTGTATGGTACTAATACTTGGATCGATCTCAAAAGTGTAGTTCACGGGAGAATCCGGAAAATTTTGAGTGAGTGCTGTAATTACTGGAGCTTGCGTGGGATTACCTACCCAAACTGTTTTTTTAACTTCTGTATACGGGTAAACCGCCTTTATAAAACCGCTACCGCTCACCGTACCATTTATAGCTTGTACCGTAACTGAAGTATCATCGGAAGTTAGGATCTGTAAATTATCGGACACTTCCCAACTCTCCACCGGAGGACTCGTACATATGTCAAAATCGTATGCTACAGGACCACTAGCGCATACAGCTGCAGGACCATTCATATCGTCACCTTCCAAATAAACTGTAGGAGGTTGCGGATTGCCGGCCAGTTCTTCCAATAGCCACGCTACGCTTTCTTCGGTAAAGGAGGTATGTCTTTCGTTGATCTTAGGGCCGAAATAACTGTCGAAAGGGATCTCGTTGGTACATACCAAGTTTCGATTAAGTTTCTCATTCCAGTTAAAATCCGGGTTGAAAAATCCTAATGAGCTTATGGTAGGGATAAAAGAATGAGCGTGCTCGTTATTGTAAACAGTTAATTCAGCACCCCCAATGATGTCAGAAAAAATTGAAAAGATGGTTGAGTAAATCCCATCCCAAGAAGACCAAAATCCTCCGGAAGGAACTATTGGATCTGTGCCATCAATATCTCCAACTACTTCATTGAATCCTGCGAACCAGCCTCCCGGCACATTGTCCATGGTGCCACGTGAGTTTATGTTAGTAGCATATTTGGATTTATCGTCAAAAAGATATTTGAATCTGGAAACTTTTCCATTCCCATTGATTCCAGGCATGCTATAGGCCTCAGAACTTCCAATATGCACATCCCAACAAACAGGCCACGGAGAGCAGACTGTTTGAAATGCCCTTATGTTTGCCCCAATCTGCCCGTCATCAATAAATGCGTCAAATTGTTCATTAAATGGGTTGAAAAAATCTCGTTTCCCAGTCAGGGATCCATTCACAAGCGCTATTTTTCTCAGATCCTCCGGATATCCCCTATTATTTGACGTACGGTTATTATATAGATTATTGTAGAATTGCACAAAAAAAGGATGGCCTCTATTCTCAGAAAAACCCTGACCTATTGCACGGGCGTTAAAGTAATCTTGTCTTAATTGGTTCCCATTCCAACCGTTAAACTGTTCAATAAGTTGCTGTTTGGCAGCTGCAGCACCTAATTGGCTTTCTACAAAGTCTTGAGCCATTATGTTTCCCGTGGAGGCCACCTGGTTAACCATTGCCTGTAGACCAATAGGAATATTAGCCCCAATGTGCGGGCTGTCCACACTAACCCATAAGCGGGTATTGTGAGGAATATTATTCTTTTCCATATAGGCCAATGCATACCGAGAGATCTGTCCACCCATACTGGGCCCTACAATAATCAATTGTTCGTCACTATTATTCTGTACCAACCTATTATTTAGTTCTTGGTATAATTTGACATGCGTGAGTGCATTTCGCTCTATATAGTCTGCTCCACCATCAATAATACTTCCTCCACTAATACTGTTATATGTTGGATGATTTACCAAAACAACATCATAGCCCAAATTATTTAATTCATCTATTAAACTTCTTGATGTTTCCCCGACCATATAGTTCATAAATTCGACAATTGAAACATGGTCTTCATTCGTACTCCCAGGATGAGGATCTGTATCTTCAAACTTTCTTTTATCACCGGGATCGAAACCGTCAATAATAATTATAGGTTTCATTAATACTGCATTGGGTGAACTATAAAAAATTCGGTAATCCAATTTTCCAAGTCTAGGGGTGTTCTCATCATACCCTTGAAAAGGTATCTCGGCATCAATTCTTCCATTTTCAATTTGTGGATTTGGGGGCACATAAATAATTCGTTGTACATGAATCACTGCTTGGGTTATCAATGAACTGCCATCGGCAAATGTTGCCTCAAATGTTAAGGTTTTATAACCGGACTCAGGATAATCCACAGAGATACTGTTTGTTATAAATTCTTCATTATTAAATACTTGGTAATCTTGATTTGTATCAAAATTTACAACAAGAGTTTGGAGTTCTTTTGAAGGATTTTCTTCGATCAAGAACGATGTTTCAAATTTAAAAGTAATCGTATTTCCCGCAACTCCACCTTTCAATGGAGAAGCTAGGAAAACATGATTTTCGATGAAAACAGGCTGATCATTATTAATCTTTTGAAATTTGTCTTGTTGCTTGTTCAGTGCTCCTTCTCCTTCATTTTCGGGTTTGTAATTGAGCTTATGAAATGTTGCGTTAAGAATTCCAACGTCAACTATATCATGAATTGTATCGGAGGTATAATTTGCACGTAACGCATGGTGAGATACAAATTTCTGTTCGTTTGATGCTTTATACATATCTGACAAAGCTTGCTCAAACAAATCCACAGTGGCCAGTTTATCTTCATCATTAAAGGAGGTGAGGTTGGACCAGCCTACCGTCCTGTCATAGAGAACTCCGGAAGTAAATGTCGATTGATCAATCTCCACCAACATGCTGTCGATCTTGGTTGGGAGTGGATTTTGGGCTTGAATAAATGTTAAAATGGGGAGAAAAACGAGTAGAAATGATAATTTTCTCATAATTTTAAAGTGTTAATAAGTGAAACATTGAGTGAAATCGGTTTTGTTTATTTACGTAGGGCGTCATTGCAGTGATGCCCTTTTTTTATATAATTAAGGAAAGTCTTCATACTGTAATCTTGATAAGTCAAGATCAAACCTGCCATCTGTAATCTCTACAATATCATTTGGATCATCTTCATTTGCGGCTCTGCAAGAAAAGGTGCCGGACAATATGCCGTTATCATATCTGGTAATAGTAATGGTTCCCGAATTGGGCAGCGAACAGTATTTCTTATAGATACTTTCGTTAAAATCGTACACTCTGCCATGAATATTATGGGTTGGCAACGACTGAAAACCTTGCTGACAATTGCTTTTATTTACAATATAAATACCCACTCCTATAGAATCCAAACCTCGAATGTGGATTCTAATTTTTGATGTTTTATCGCTCGCAAAATCATTGACCCGAATTTCATGGTATTTAATATCTGATGAAGAAGGCCCTGCAAAAAATTGCATCCCTTTATCTTCCACATTAAATGATCCAGTCCCATCTCGTGGCGTGACTAAAACTCCATTGATATAACAGCCAAAAGTGTTCTCCCCCGTTTGTGTAATAAGGGGTAAGTGAGGGACAAATTCGTCATTTGATATATTAATACTACATCCTATGTGCAGAAGCGAGAACACTGATAGTATTAAAATTGCTATTTTCATATCTTTTGTTTTTAAGTAATTCTATTTGTTAGCGTTTATCTCAAATTGCCTTTTTAATTTTCTTTTAAATTTCTCCTCTTTTCTAAAGGACTATGAGAAAAATTGTTGCTCTCATGAGAATCTGTCCTAAATTATTATTACTTACAAGAATGTAAAACCTAGCACAATCGTATTACTGCCTGTCTCTAATTTTGTAGCATTCGAATTCCTCAAAGTGCTAATAGAAGTAGCCCCTATGTTTGATCTAAACTCAATGAACATTCGATTCTTTTCTGAAAGATTGTAATCGAATCCTAAACCAACCGAGAATCCATAATCTGTGTTGTCAAATGCTTCTACTGGATGATTATTTGTTTCAGAATTGATTAAGATGCCCATAAAAAATCCTGCGTTCAAAAAAAACTTTAGTTTTCCTCCGCCTATGGTATATCTATATAAAACAGGCAATACCAAATAATCGAGTTTTATCTCTCCATTCATACCAAATGGCATATCTGTAGAAGGGTCAATAATTCCTTCAAAATTTGTCATTGCCCCCTTTTGCTCAAACGAAAGATTTGCAACTAATGAACTTCGCTTACTTATATTGTAATTACCATGGATACCTATTAACAAACCACTGTTTGTGGAAAAATAATCATCAAATGATAATCCGGGGGTTTTTAGGACAGCGTAGGTGATTCCTCCATGGAAACCATAACTGAACTTTTCTTGGGCATTCACGCTGAAACCCATTAGAACAATGAATATAGTTAACCTAATTTTCATATAAATTGCCTTTTTATATTTATAGTTTAAATACCTTCTTAACGACACTTCTGTCTTCCGTATCTACTAATTTAATGAGATACATCCCGCTGTCTAGGGACGAAAGGTCGCACTTTTGTATTCTGTCAATTTCAGAAAAGTGAATTAGTAAATTTCCCAAAGAGGAATAAATGTAAATTTCTACAATACCTATGTCAGAACGAATATCGATCCAATTTTTTACGGGATTTGGAAATAATACTATAGATGCTATTTGGTTTTCTTGAAGCCCCAACAAACACTCTTCGGTGAAATTGACCGAATGCCCCACTTGATCTTCAATAAATACCGTTAATGCTGAAGTATCATCATCCACACACACGGTCTCTAGCGCCGGAAGATTTGTAAAATCATTCAGTGACGTACTTGAGGTATCCATATTTTGATTTAAACCATTTTTTAGGTTAATGTAGGTAAGATTAGGGTTGTCGTTACAATTTATTCTATACACACCTGTGTCACTCACATCCAAAAGCTGTAGGTCATTTTCATCTACAAATAAGTTCTCTAAAAACGGACTGTTAAGCTCCCCCAAGGATGTGATTTGGTTTTGTGTGCAGCGAACAAATTCCAACGCCGGTTTGTTGGAAAGGTCCAATGAAGTCAACTGATTTGCTGGTACGTATAAGTTCTCTAAAGCAATGCTATTTGAAATATCGAGCGATGTAAGTTCACAAACGGTACAATCAAGGCGTTTCAACATAGATTGGTTGCTCAAATCCAATGTTCCCAACGCGTTGAAATTTGCAGATAAGGTTTCTAAATTTACATTGGTCTCAAGATCCAAAGAACTAATTTGATTATTGGATATTTCCAAATACGTTATTGCAGTATTTGCTGAGGTGTCCAGATCTTTTATATCATTAGAATCACAATAAAGGATCTCAAGAGCTACATTGTTAGACACATCCAGAGCAATATGGTTATTATTCCTTACATTTAACTCAATGAGTGATGTTTGTAAACTTACGTCCAAGGCGCTTAATAAATTATTACGTGCATCTATTTTCTCCAGAAGTAAATTATTGGTCAAAGGAAGACTGCCTATCTGATTAAAAGAACAATTCAGTTCTGTAATGTTTACGAAGGCTTCGATACCTGTAAGATCACTAATGAGACCAGGATTGGCAAAGGTTCCGTTTATAAACAAACCTCCCGTGAGTGCCTGAGCTTCACTTAACTGTATCTCACCATCTGTATTCGTATCGATGATGGGATCATGGGTTATCAGTTTATTCTTAAAATGGGTATCGGGTATGGATACAATTTGTGCCTGACTAATTGTAATGATGGTGAACGCGAATAAGGCGGTGCAAAAACGTGTTTTCATAAGTTTGGTGTTTAGAATTAGTACGGTTGTTACTCAGAATTACCATTATAATGGTTCCCTTTTTTGACAATAACCGGGGAGGAAATAAAGCCTGTTGGCATTCTAAATGTAAGACAAGATTTTTTAAATCCAAACTTTCGTCTGCGTTTTTTGCAGTATTTCAGGCATTTAAAGGTCGCCATTCATAAATGAAGGGTCATGTTATAATATGGGATATATGTATGATGAAATTAAAAAACGCCTCCCGTGGGAGGCGTTTTTTAAATAATATATTATAGCGTCATTACTTGAGTTTCTTCTTGACAGCAACTTCTTGGAAGGCTTCTATAATATCCCCTTCTTGAATGTCATTATAGTTCTTTATTTGGATTCCACAGTCGTACCCTTTTGAAACTTCTTTCACATCATCCTTGAATCGCTTTAAAGATTCCAATTCTCCAGTATACACAACCACGCCTTCACGAATCAATCGTATTCCGGAGGTCCTAAAGATCTTACCACTAAGAACCATACATCCTGCAATAGTTCCCACTTTAGATATTTTAAAGGTTTCCCGAATTTCGGCAGTACCGGTGATCTCCTCTTTCATTTCCGGAGATAGCATTCCCTCCATTGCGTCTTTAAGATCGTTGATCGCGTCATAGATAATGGAATAGGTTCTAATATCGATCTCTTCTTTATCTGCGATTTGTCGCGCATTCCCCATAGGTCGCACGTTAAATCCAATAATGATTGCATCGGAAGCAGACGCCAGCAACACATCACTTTCAGTAATAGGACCCACAGCTTTGTGGATAATATTCACTTGAATCTCTTCCGTAGAAAGCTTTTGGAATGAATCTGTTAACGCTTCCACAGAGCCATCCACATCTCCTTTAAGAATAATATTTAACTCTTTAAAGTCACCTAGTGCAATTCGTCTTCCTATTTCATCCAATGTAATATGACGCTGTGTTCTAACCGATTGCTCCCGCTGTAACTGTGTACGTTTGGTAGCAATAGCCTTGGCTTCTCGTTCATCTTCAAAGACATTGAACTTGTCCCCCGCTTGAGGCGCACCGTCGAGTCCTAGAATAGAAACAGGTGTCGAGGGTCCGGCTGCCTTGATATTATTCCCACGCTCATCGTGCATGGCTTTTACTTTTCCGCTGTTCTGTCCTGCTAATACGTAATCTCCTACTTTTAAAGTTCCTCCCTGTACTAAAATGGTCGATACATAGCCCCTCCCTTTATCTAAGAAGGCTTCCACTACAGTTCCGTATGCAGATCGATTTGGATTCGCTTTTAATTCAAGTAATTCGGCCTCAAGCAATACCTTTTCTAATAATTCAGGTACACCTTGTCCGGTTTTAGCTGAAATATCGTGGGATTGGATCTTTCCTCCCCAATCTTCTACAAGCAAATTCATTTGCGCAAGTCCTTCCTTGATCTTCTCGGGATTGGCCGTTGGTTTGTCGATCTTATTGATCGCAAAAACAATAGGTACTCCGGCTGCTTGTGCATGACTTATAGCCTCTTTGGTCTGCGGCATGATATCATCGTCTGCTGCTACCACGATAATGGCCAAGTCGGTAACTTGAGCTCCCCTTGCCCGCATCGCCGTAAAGGCTTCGTGACCCGGTGTATCCAAGAAGGCGATCTTTTGACCGTTCTCCAGTTGCACGCCGTAGGCGCCAATATGCTGTGTGATCCCACCAGATTCCCCGGCAATCACGTTCTCTTCACGAATGTAATCCAGTAAAGATGTTTTACCGTGATCCACGTGTCCCATCACGGTTACTATAGGAGCTCTGGGCTCGAGATCTTCCGGAGCATCTTTTTCTTCTACGAAAGACTCTTCGATGTCGGCAGTAACAAATTCTACTTCATAGCCAAACTCATCGGCAACAATAGAAAGTGTTTCGGCATCAAGACGTTGGTTCATGGTCACCATCATTCCCAGTGACATACAGGCCGATATAACCTTGGTAACAGGAACATCCATCATCGTGGCAACCTCACTTACAGTTACAAACTCGGTAACTTTAAGCAATTTACTTGCTGCCTCCTGTTGTGCCAGATCATCCTCCGTTTTTTGACGGTGACTGTCTCTTTTTTCTCTTCGATATTTTGCTCCTTTCCCTTTGGATGATTTCCCTTGAAGTTTTTCCAGGGTCTCCCGTACTTGTTTTTGTACTTCTTCATCACTAGGCTCTTCTTTAGGGACATTTGAGCGTCCGGTGCCTTTACGACCGGCACCTCGGTTGTCTCTAAAATTACCGCCACTTTTGGAAGGTTCTTTACTTATACGACGACGACGTCCCTTCTTTTCGGAAGATTTATCGTCCTTTTTCTCGGTTTTTTTCTTTTCAGGTTTTTTAAACTGGGTGAGGTCGATTTTTTCTCCTGTAAAATTAGGCCCATCCAGTTTTTTATAATTGGTCTCAACAACATCATTCTTCTTAGGCGTAGCTTCCTCAGTTTTAGGAGTCTCTTGTTTAGGAGTTTCGATTTTAGCTTCAACTTTTGTTGGAGCTTCCTCTTTTTTCTCGGCAACAGGTTTTTCCACTACCGGCGTTTCGGTCTTAGGTGTTTCTTTTATCGGTTCTTTGACTTCCGCAGGAGTTTCAGCAACCGTTTCTTTTTTGGGCTTATCCCCTTCAAGATCTACCTTCCCGACTTGCTTGAGTCCGCCAAGTTTTGCTTCGGCCTTAATAACTTTGGAAGCTTCTTTTTTCTCCTTTTCCTCTAACTCGCGTTCCCGCGCCAAACGCAGCTCTTCCTTTTCTTTACGCTTTTCTTCCCCTACTTCCTTGGAAGCTACCTTCTTGCTCTTATCGGTTTGAAACTCTTCAAATAGCACTTGGTATTCTTCTCCCGAGATCTTTGTAGTAGGACGTGCCTCTATTTCGTGTCCTTTGGAACTTAGAAATTCCACGGCACGGTCCAATGAGATATTGAATTCGCGTAATACTTTGTTAAGCCTTATCGTTTTTACTTCAGCCATAAAAATGCTTTCTCCTGTTATTCTCTTAATATATGATAAAAGTAGTTAATCTTTATACTACTCTTCAAATTCCTCTTTTAATATACTTATTACTTCCCGGATGGTTTCTTCTTCCAAATCGGTACGTTTTACTAGGTCGTTGATGTCGTGTTCCAAGACACTCTTTGCGGTGTCCAAACCAATTTTATGGAATTCGGCAATGATCCAATCTTCGATCTCATCGGAAAATTCTCTCAACTCTACGTCTTCTTCAGCGCCTTCTCGCAACACATCGATCTCATAACCCGTTAGCTGTCCTGCCAATCGTATATTGTGACCGCCTCTACCAATCGCTTTAGAAACCTCTTCCGGCTTTAGGATTACCTCAGCACGTTTTGTTTCTTCGTTGATCTTGATCGAAGTCACTTTCGCCGGACTCAATGCACGCGTAATGAATAGGTTAAGATTGTTGGTGTAATTGATAACGTCGATGTTCTCATTACCCAGTTCACGAACGATTCCGTGAATACGAGATCCTTTCATCCCTACACATGCGCCCACAGGATCGATACGGTCGTCGTATGAATCCACAGCTACTTTTGCCTTTTCTCCCGGGATACGAACGACCTTCTTTACTGTAATCAATCCGTCGAATACTTCCGGGATTTCCTGTTCAAACAATTTTTCAAGGAACAAAGGGCTTGCGCGAGACATCAAGATCGTGGGTTTGTTTCCTTTAAGCTCTACACTTTCAATGATACCGCGCACGTTATCTCCTTTTCTGAAGAAATCCGATGGAATTTGCTTATCCTTAGGAAGGATGATCTCATTCCCGTCGTCGTCCAAAAGTATGACTGCCCTGTGGCGAATATGGTGTACTTCGGCGGTGTAGATTTCTCCTTCTAATTCTTTAAAATGCTTATAAATATTGGTGTTGTCGTGCTCATGGATCTTAGAAATAAGATTTTGACGCAAGGCCAAGATAGATCGACGACCTAAGTCAATTAATTTTACTTCTTCCGAAACATCCTCACCAATCTCAAAGTCGGGCTCGATCTTACGTGCTGCAGACAACGAGATCTCTTCGTTAGGATCCTCTACTTCACCGTCGGCTACCACAACACGGTTTCTCCATATCTCCAAATCTCCTTTGTCGGGGTTAATAATAATATCAAAATTATCGTCACTACCGTACTTCTTCTTTAAAGCGTTTCTAAAAACGTCTTCCAGTATCGCCATGAGCGTTACTCTATCAATCAGTTTATCGTCTTTGAATTCTGAAAAAGAATCAATTAACGCTAAATTTTCCATATCATCCTTTAATTAAATGTTATCATCACTTTTGCTTCCGCAATATCTTTATAAGGCAACACCGCTTCTTTTTGTACGGTGACCTTTCCTTTTCCAACCGGTTTTGGTTCTCTGGCCTTCCACTGCAAGGTCACAGCCTCTTCTGTGGCCGAAACGAGCGTGCCTTCAAAAGCACTGTCGTCCTTAGTTCTAAGTTTTAGCGTCCTGCCTACATTCTTTTTGTACTGTCTCGGTAATTTTAGAGGTTCTGAAACACCTGCCGACATCACTTCCAAAGAGAAATCTACTTCTTCTCTATCCAGATTATGTTCGATCTCTCGACTTACTGCGATACAATCTTCCACCGAAACACCCTTATCACCATCCAAAATAACACGAATATGGTTCGCTTCAGAAATACTGTAATCAATTAAAAATAAAGACTTGTTCTTTTCTAACGCCTGTTCCAGAAGTTGTGTTACCTTTTCCCGCATCATTTTCAGCTATAAAAAGAGGGGACTTTTTTGTCCCCTCAGCTAGTTACGTATCAAATTCGCTGCAAATATACTACATTTTTTAATATTAAAAAAACGGGTGCTGCCCGTTTTATTTTTGTAATTTAATTGTTACAAATCAACCGAAATAATCACCGTATATGAAACGAATTTTAGTCCCAACAGATTTCTCTTCTCAAGCTGAAAATGCATTGCAAGTCGCTGTTCAAATGGCAAAAAAACACGCGAGTGTAATCTATTTATTACACTCGTTAGATCTGCCTTTGCATTTAGCGAGATCCGGCAGCGGCGGAAGCCTCCCTGAGTCGCTTTACTTTATAAAACTGGCTGAAAAGAATTTTGAAGAACTCCTACAAAAGCCTTATTTGCAGGATGTCGAAGTTCGTGAGGCTATTGGGCATGCCGAGATCTACGAAGATGTGAGTGAAGCAGTTTCTGCAAATGATATTGATCTTATTGTTATGGGATCACACGGCGCCAGTGGTTTTAAAGAGATGTTTATAGGGAGTAACACCGAGAAAGTAGTGCGCACCTCAAAAATTCCGGTGCTGGTAATCAAGAACCATCATCCGGTCTTCAATATTGAAGATTTTGTGTTTGCAACAGATTTTGCTGAAGAATGTAAAGGAAGTTTCAACGATGCGCTGGATTTTGCCGAAGCAGTAGGTGCTACCTTGCACTTGCTCTACATCAACACCCCGAACGATTTTAGGACCAGTGCCGAAGCTCATAGGATGATGCAAGATTTTGTAAAAGGTACCAATGCAAGTCAATATACCTTGAACATTTATAACGATACTTCTGTAGAAAAAGGGATCTTGAACTACGCCCGGGATACCAAAGCGCAACTCATTGGAATGAGCACCCACGGCCGCAAAGGACTTTCGCATTTCTTTAACGGCAGCATTAGTGAAGACCTCGTAAATCATGCCAAGATGCCGGTGATCACATTCAAGATACGATGACCCGAATAATTGGTTGCGGAATAGTATTTTTAATGCTTCAAGGCTGTGGGGGCTCGACCACACAAGGCTCAAAGAACATTATAGGAGAACCGGAGCCGAAAACTGAAACTGAAGCGGTGATCGAAAACCCTGTGATTTCCGAGCCGATACTTCCGTCGGGAGCTGTTACCGCAAATTTTATAACCAAACAAACACCTTTCTATGCCTATGTAAAAGGGGTGGATACATCATTGGGTGTTACAGAGATCGCATTCGAAGACGCTGCCATTCCTCCCATTCGCATTCCTGAAACCGTTGGCGCTTCCTTGTCGAGCCTTCGATTCAACGAATTTGAGAGTGATCTCTTGTTAGTCACCGCCAAGATCAAGGATCCGAACTTCAATAAGTACTATTTGTATCAATTTCAAAACGGTCGTTGGGAATTGGTCGTCAACCGGTTCGCCATTCATAAAAGTCATGTGAGCGACACCCTGATACCCATCACGATAGATCCTGCGAATCCCGGTTACATGCTGCGCTATTATTCGGTGTTCGATCTTGACGCAAAAAGCGAACTGGGCTATACATGGCGACTGCTTAGTGAAAGCGTTCCGTACAAACAGCGCTAGTCGATATTTACGAGTCGTCATCGCCGAACATGCTACCGTTCAAAAAGGCCCATCGACGTCCTTCCATAAACCTGAAGATATAGGCCCCCAGTTTGACGGCAGTAATATTAAATACAAAAAATCCCAACCTTTTTCAAGATTGGGATTTACATTTTGTTGGCCCACTAGGGCTCGAACCTAGACTCTTCTGGACCAAAACCAGACGTGTTGCCAGTTACACCATGGGCCAATACTTCATTAAATAAGGGCTAAGCCCTTCGAAGCTCCTCTGTTTTTAAGCGAAGGAGGGTGCAAATTTAAAACAAACTTTGTCTTGTACAAACATTTTTCACAAAAAAGCATATTTTTCAAGACGCTTATGTAAAATATCCCGTATTCTAACTACGTTAGTACTATTTCATATTTGGGGCTATTCATATTATTAGTAAATTCGTCCCCAACAATAATTCAATAAAATTATGGGTTCCTTTCACTTTGCCAAATGGAATAATATTTTAGGATGGTTCGTTTTTACCGTAGCACTTATTACCTATTGGATGACTGTGGAACCCACTGCCAGTTTTTGGGATGCGGGCGAATACATAACTACCTCAAGCAATCTGGAAGTAGGGCATCCACCCGGAGCTCCTTTGTATCAATTACTTGGGGCTTTCTTTTCCATTTTTGCCATGGAAGCAACCAGCATTGCTTTAACAATCAACCTCATGTCGGTATTTGCGAGTGCTTTTACCATTTTATTCATGTTTTGGTCCCTTACGCTTTTATTGAGGAATATTGTTGCCAAACACCAAGAACTTACAAAAAATAACGCCGTTGCTATTTTAGGAAGTGCTGCCGTAGGGTCCTTGGCTTTTGCTTTTACCGATAGTTTTTGGTATAGCGCCGTAGAAGCCGAAGTGTATGCCTCGGCTGCTTTTATTATGGCAGTATTGTTCTATTCGGCTTTACGATGGGAACAAGAAATGAATACCCCACGCGGCGATCGCTGGGTGATCCTAATTGCCTTTTTAATCGGGCTTACCTTTGGCGTACATTTTATGGCACTCCTTACAATCCCCGCCATTGGATTTTTGTATTTTTTCAAGAATTATAAGACAGTAACCACTCGAAATTTTATTATTGCCAATGTTGTAACGGTGGCTATCCTTCTATTTATATTCAAGTTGCTCCTCCCAATGACAATGAAGTTTTTTAGTGCTTCGGAATTGTTCTTCGTGAATAGTATAGGCATGCCATTCAATTCAGGAACGGTCATTGCCGGACTTATTTTTATCGCTTTGTTCTATTTCGGACTGAAGTATACGCGCAAAAAGGGATATGCACAACTCAACACCATGCTGTTATGCGTGCTCTTCATTTTTATTGGATTCTCCAGCTGGCTCATGTTACCCATTCGCGCAAATGCCGGAACGGTGATCAATGAGAACAATCCTAACAACGCTCGCGAATTACTAGCGTATTACAATCGTGAGCAATATCCAGAAACTCATTTATTCTACGGTCCGCTCTTTACTGAAGCTTATGTTGGCTTAGACCCGGACAATCCATATAAGGACGACAAGCCCAAGTATGAAAAGGATGAGTCGCTTGGCAAATATGTGATCGTAAATAATTATAAGAACGCAAGCCAAAATACAGACGACGCACAAAAGGCAATTCTGCCTCGAATGTGGAGTTTGGAACACAATGCAAATTATATTGAATTTACCGGTGGCGTAGATTTCAGTATTAAAAGAGAATACCGCGGCGAACAACGATTAATCGACGAAGTAAATGCTTTTAGGGAAGCCAATGCCAACGGCCTGGTGGATAGTGAAGATTATCATGACTTCTTAACAGATTTTAGCCCCTTTTTGGATATTCAAAAGCCGTCGTTTTGGGATAATATGAGCTTTATGTTCGAATATCAATTCGGATATATGTATTGGCGGTATTTTATGTGGAACTTTGCCGGCAGACAGGATGATGTGCAGGGTCAGTACACCGACCTACACGGAAATTGGATTAGCGGGATCAAATTTATTGATGAACTTCGGTTGGGGTCACAGGACAATCTCCCTAGCGATATGAAAGATAATAAGGCGAGAAATACGTATTACTTCCTTCCGCTTATCCTCGGGATCTTGGGTCTTGTATTTCACGCAAAGAATGATCTAAGGAGTTTTTGGGTCTTATTGGTCTTCTTTCTCTTTACGGGTCTCGCTTTAAAGGTCTACCTAAATGAACGCCCTTTTGAACCCAGAGAGCGTGATTATGCCTTGGTAGGTTCATTTTACGTATTCGCCATTTGGATCGGTTATGGTGTGTACGCATTATATGAAGTGATTAAAGAATACGTGAAACCTAAAATAGCCATCCCTATCGTCCTGATCGCAACCACACTTGCAGGTCCGGTACTTCTGGCGACTCAAAATTGGGATGATCACGACAGATCCAATCGTTATACGGCCCAATCCATGGGGAAAATGTATCTGGATTCGGTTGATGAGAATGCTATTCTATTTACCATTGGGGATAATGACACTTTCGCCTTATGGTATATTCAGAATGTCGAAGGATATCGGCAGGATGTACGAATTGTGAATACGAGCTTGTTCCAGACGGATTGGTATATAGACGATATGAAGAAAAAAGCTTTCAGCAGTGATCCTATACCGTCACAGCTTACGCATGATAAATATAGGGTAGGGGCTCGTGATTTCCTTTTCTTCCAAGAAACAAAACAGGATACTATCGATATAAATACGTGGATGAATTGGGTCGCTAATGACAGTCCGGCCACCCAGGTAGAATTACAAAGCGGTCAAATGGCCAATACTTTTCCCTCGAAGATCATCCGTATTCCTGTAGATAAAGAAGCTGTGCTTCGGAACGGTATTGTAGCACCGGAGGATGCAGATCAGATCGTACCTTATATCGATATTCAATTAAAAGGGGATGTTCTTTATAAGAACCGAATGATGATGTTGGATGTTATTGCCAATAATAATTGGGAACGCCCTATCTATTTCAGCGGTGGTGCATTTGGTGATGACGATTACTTGTGGATGAAGGATTACCTTCAGTTGGATGGAGTAGTCTATAAGCTGGTTCCCATTCGAACCAAGGTAGACAAACGAAATCCCTTCGATATGGGTAGGATTGATAGTGACAAAATGTACGATATTGTAATGAGCTGGGATTGGGGTAACAGTGGAAGTCCGGATATCTATCACGATACAGAAACACGCCGTAATGGTATTACCTACCGAAGCAATCTGGCTCGCTTAGCCGAAACACTCATCAACGAAGGCAAAAAGGAGAAGGCCGAAAAGGTACTCGACCTCGCTATGGAGAAAATGCCGGTAGCATATTTTGAATATTATTCATTGCTAGAACCCTATGTATTGGGGTATTATGAAGTGGGTGCGCCTAAAAAAGCCCGTGCGGTATATGAGTCTGTAGCACAAAAATACCAAGAATATTTACTGTTCTTTAGCGGCATGAAAGTGAGTCGTCAATATGCGCTGGCCGATGAGATTATTAGTAATATGGAACGCTATCGAAGTCTGGTTGACATCCTTATTGTAATGGATACTGAAGAATTTGCCAAGCAAGAAGCACAAAAATTCAATGACTATTTGAAGCTGTTCCGACATTTTTATGATGAAAGTGAAGGGGTGGATGTAAACGAAAAACCTCCTTTAGAAGATAGCAGTCTGCAAACAGAACTAGACTCTGCCTTACTAGAGGCTTTAGAAGCCGAAAACTAAAGAGTGAGAGCCTATTTCATAAAAACGCCCAAATTTCTACGGTGGATCTACCCAAAAAGAATTTGGGCGTTTCCACGTGAATCGAATCTTGTTTATGTAACCTTTGACGACGGCCCCATTCCTGAAGTCACCCCTTGGGTATTAGATACACTGAAGCATTACAATGCGAAGGCCACTTTTTTTTGCATTGGCGACAATACGAGGAAACACCCTGCGCTATTTCAAAGGATACTTTCTGAAGGACATGCCATTGGCAATCATACCTTTCACCATGTAAACGGATGGAAGTTAGGCCCTTCAGCATATCTTGAAGAAGTGCGTTCAGCTGAAGCAATCTTCAAAATATACAGACAAAAAACGCCTAAAAACCTTCTCTTTAGACCTCCCTATGGAAAACTGCGTTCGTCCCAAGCGAAAATGCTTCAGAAACTGGGATATCGCATTGTAATGTGGGATGTTCTAAGTGCCGATTTTGACGCGACTGTTTCAGAAAATGCATGCCTTCAGAATGTAACCAAGCATATTCAAGCTGGAAGCATAGTTGTGTTTCATGACAGTTTAAAAGCAGAAAAAAACCTTCGGTACACATTACCGAAGGTTCTTGAGTTTTTGAATAGTAACGGCCTCGAAACTACGGTGATTACCTAATTGATCAAAAGATTCAAAAACGGCACGATCAATCCTGAGGTATCACTGTCGTTTTGGGCCCACACCTCAATATAATCACCTGGGGCTAAAGTAGTCGTACCTGTAAAAGACAGAGCACGCACATCCCCGCCTCCCACTACCTTGGTAGAAATTGCAGTTGGAGTTAGCACAACGTTGTTCTTGGCAATATAAAAGGTGAAGAACTTATTGCTCCCCACAGCATCGACAGTAAATGAAGCCTGTATATTAAATTTTCGTGTTTTAGAACCATCATAGACGATTCTGTTGCTAGTAGCTGAGGTAGTTCTAAATAATTCTGTAGCGGTAGTGGTTCCCAAAATCTTTGTTCTGCCCCCAGCTCCGGTAGCAGTAAATGTTGTGGTTGCAGGCGTTGTGATATAAATATTTCCGGTAGCGGTTTCATCGTTCTCAACGGGAATTCCGGGAGAACTAACTGTCCATTTCTTGGTGAAATTAAATCCTACATACGGTGAAGTCCCTGCTACATACGTCCCGCCTCCATAAAATACTACGTCCTTTAATATGGCATCACTGGTGATAGTGGTTACACCGGTCACTCGCATGCCGGTTCTGCCGGCGAGTACGTGACTATAACCCCCTACCTTTTGAATAAGATCGAAAGTCCCTGTAAATGTTTCAAAAGTTCCCGTGTTGTTGGAATCCCAACCTTCATTACTAAGTAGCAAGCGATTAATATTCGAGTAAGTGATTCCATTGGTATTGCCGGCATACTGTACAATACTTAAGAATACTAATCCGAAACCGCTTATAGTCCCTACAGAGTTGGAACTTGCTACAACACAGTCTCTAAAAATGATATTCTGGGTAGTTGTTCCGGAGAGTTGAAATACAGTACCGCCTGCTCCCGGTGCTGATAATGTAAGTCCGCGAATACTTCCTCCGGTTGACCCGGTAAACAGTACTCCTCCAGATCGCAATAGGATATCCTCGTTGGTGTCGCGCCCTGCAATGTAGGCATTGTTCATCTCTATAGGTGCCGCCAAGGAAACTGTTCCATTTATTTCGTACAAGGTGTTCGCTGTAAGCAGATACTTTGTGCCACCACCGGCTGTAAGTTCAGGTGCGAGGTCAGCAGCGGTTCTAACGAGCTTATAATTATTTCTTTTGTCCGAATCTGAAGCCATTTTTATCCATGATGTGGTTGTGACATCATAGTAAAAATAGGCCCTAACTGCTGTATCATACACCAACAGACTGTTGGCTGGCGTCGTAATGGCGATTCTCTGAGCCGTAGTCATTCGAGGAACGAGCAATCCGCTATTCGATGAGCTAATATCTAGCATCGATGAAGGGTCTGGAGTAACAGTTCCCATACCAACTTGAGCAGTTGTTTGGGTAACCATACAGGGCGCCAAGAAAAGTAGTAGCGCAAAAATTAAGTAGGTAAAGGGGTTATTCATAAAAAATTAAATGTTTTAAAAAATCGTGCGAATGTACACTACAAAGGGTCAGCTTGTTAAAAGAATATGTTAAATATTACATTCTCAACGTAACTACCACTAGAACACTAATGTATCTATGAATATGGATGCAGAGAAGCTCTACTTTATACTGAGATTTAATGAAAACACCGTAATTGAGGTGGTCCCGCTTCCTAGCAGTCGTTGACCCCAAATTTCTATGTACTCATTAGGAGCTAGTTCTACCGTTCCCGAGATCGAGTTACTTGAAATGTCAGCCGTGTTATTCACTCTAAATATGGTGTTTGTCTCCGTAAGTGTCGTTATCCCATTCTTTTTAATGAAAAAGGCATAGTAATCTCCTGTTCCACTATTACCTCTAACAGATATGGCTGCATTAAATTGAAAGGTTCTCGTTTTTTTTCCCGTATAAGTAATTCGGTTATTTTGTGGTGAAGTAACACGGAATAAGTTTACCGCTGTGGTTGAATTGCTCCCGGAATTTCCGGTTAAGTTAAACTCATTGTTATTAGTAACAGATTGAACGAATCCGGTGGTGATTGTCCCATTATAGTAAAGGTTCCCTGCAGCGACATCATCACTTTCTCTTGGGATTCCGGGACAGTTTACGGTCCATGCATTGGTAAAATTATAGCCCGGAAACGAGCCTGTAGTGTATCGCTTCACATATTGCGTACTGGTTCCGGAAAAGGCGCTACCAAAAATTACTCCGTTACCCACAGTGGGATTGCCACTTACATCAACACCTATAGCCGCACCATTTACCGTACTAAAGCCACTTACCTTTTGTATTAGAGCGAAAGTACCTGTAAATCGCTCATAGGTACCGGCATTGGAAGAAAACCATCCTTGATTGCTTAACAGTAAATTTCCAATGTTATTATAGGTGACTCCATTTGTATTGTTCACATATTGAACGATGTTAGAGAAGTAAAGTCCCACCCCGGCTATGGTACCAACGCTATTCATACCATCTATAATGGTATTTTGAAGTAATAGCGAGGTTCCTCCTGTAACATTAAATGCCGTACCGCCACCGGTAATCGTTATATTTCGAATACTACCTCCCATATTACCTACAAATACAGTTCCTGAAGAAGACAAAATATCTTCTCCTGCATCGACCCCGCTAATATAAGCGTTGTTCAAATTAATAGAATTGGTCAATGCTATGGTTCCATTGATCTCGTAATAGGTATTCTCGTCTAAGGTTATGATTCCTCCGGAGGGAGTTGGAAGATCGGCTTGACTCTTCACCAGTACATAATTATCTCGTTCAAGCTTGTCGCTTAATAATTTTTTCCAAGTGGAAGTCTTGGTGTCGTAAAAAAAGAAAGCATCCAAGTCGGTGTCGAACACCAGTAGTCCTTCGGCAGGAGAAGAAATGGCCACTCGTTGCGCAGTAGTCATACGAGGAGTTAAGAGACCTTTCGAGGTTGATGTAACATCAAAAACCGAAGAAGGATCCGGTGTGATAGTTCCAATTCCTACTTGAGCGTGTGTAAGAATTGTGATAAAAAACGCAAATACAAGGAATAATCCTTTCCTAAAAAGGGAATCGTGAGGTTTACTAAGTATCATAGGTTCAGATTTGTGGGGTTACTTTGAGGCAAATAAATTAATTTTCATCGAAAAAAATAAACATTTTGTCGATTTTTTACAACCCATTTAACAAAAATGTAAGAATTTAAATATAAACTATTGATCCTGAAACTGTTACTTTTTTGTTAAAAAAAAAACCGGAAGCAAGTGCTTCCGGTCCCTATGAATAATATTTTAAATGAATTAAACGAATTCTTTCACCAAACCGATTAGTGTATTGGCGTCCTGTTCGCCACTCTGCCGCCACTTCATTTCTCCGTTTTTGTAGATCATGAGTGTTGGAAGTCCTTTTACGCGTAAGGCATCGGCGAGTTCTTTATTCTTTTCTATATCAATTTTTATGACACGGGCCTTATCGCCTAGCGCTGCGGCGACGTCCCTTAGCACCGGGTGCATTCCTTTACATGCCTCATCCCATTCGGCATAAAAGTCGAGTAATACAGGAACTCTCGTTTCAATTAATTCCCCAAATTTTGACATCTATTTAATGTGTTACTTCAACAATTGTATTACAAATATAGCATTTCCCGCAAATTAAGCAGTAGTGCGTCGTTTTTTAAGTTGAATGACAGTGATCTCCGGCCATATTCCTACGCGTCCCGGGTAACCGATAAAACCGAAACCGCGATTTACATTGATATAACGTCCAAATTCTTCATAGATCCCGGCCCAATTCTCATACCTATATTTTACCGGACTCCATTTGAACCAACCCGGGATCTCGATGCCAAACTGCATGCCGTGGGTATGACCGCTTAGTGTAAGCTGAAAGTTTCGATCATCCTGTTTTACCTGTTCCTGCCAATGAGACGGGTCATGACTTAAGAGGATCTTGAAATCATTTGCGTCAACTCCTTCACTCGCTTTATTGAGGTCTCCTGCTTTTTTGAATCCGCCGGCCCCCCAATTCTCAACACCTATCAATTTTATTGCGTCACCATTCCTTTCCAAGGTACGGTGTTCATTTAAGAGTAAATCCCATCCCATATCTCGTTGCAGTTGCTTTAATTCTGAAAGATTTTCGGCTTGGGCCGCTTCAGATTCCCACCGAACATAATCGCCATAATCGTGATTCCCCAATACCGAAAAAACGCCATCTTTCGCTTTTAATAAGGAAAAAACATCCTTCCACCGATGCATTTCTTCGGCTAAATTATTCACCAAGTCCCCTGTAAAGAAAATGGCATCACTCTTTTGCGCATTCACGAGGTCTACGGCATAGCTCACCATATTAGCATTATCAAAACTGCCGCTGTGGATGTCGCTTATTTGCGTTATGGTATACCCGTCGAATCCTTCGGGCAGATCATCAAACTCTAAAGCGTATTTCAAAACTTTATAATTGTATTTCCCTTTATACATGCCATATAGAAGCGTTGTAAAGGGAATTGCAGCGATCCCTAAGGCAACGACACTCAAAAATTTACGGCGTGAAGGAATATGAAACCCTTCCGAAGTATCTGAAATTCCCATTTTAGAGAATAGACCGGCAAATACTCTAAACAGGTCCTCGCCAAACATAAAAATGATTAAGATAAGTTTCGGAACAAAAACCGCCAAAAAGATCCCAAACACATACATGCGCTCCGGCGTCATGGTTCGTGTAGAGCTGCCAGCAGTCAATTGATAAATGAGCATTGCCAAAACACTTAGAGATACAATTACGTAACCCCAATGGACCCAAGCATTACGCGTTACCGTACGTATTGCCTGAAAAGCATAGAGGTCAATAAGAATATATATAACAATAAAGATGATCCAGCGTATCATGAAAGCTACTGAGTTAATTTTTAAAGATACTACCTTTCCAAAGGGCGTTTTAGTGATTCACTTTTTTTTAACGGTTTTCACTATCTTTCGGAAGTCAACGCCTATGAAACAGCTTTTCTATCTTTGTTATTGCATGCTGCTGCTCATTAGTTGCAAAGACGCTTCTTCTGTTACACACTCAAAAGAGACGAAATCGCTTCTCTCCTATGTAGATCCTTTTATCGGCACGGGTGGCCATGGCCATACCTATCCCGGCGCTACACTTCCGTTTGGGATGATGCAACTCAGTCCTGATACGCGTTTAGAGGGTTGGGATGGCTGTAGTGGCTACCATTACAGCGATCGATACATATACGGTTTTTCGCACACACATCTTAGCGGTACAGGAGTAAGCGATTACGGCGATATACTCCTAATGCCTACTAACGAAATCAACTTTCACAATGGGGCAGACGGAAAAAAAGGATACCGGGCTCCCTTCTCGCATGCTAATGAAAAGGCTTCTCCGGGTTTTTATCAAGTAACCCTGGACAGCACCAATATAGCGGTGGCTCTTACCGTTACTAATAGAGCCGGCATGCACTTATATACCTTCCCTTCTTCGGAAAATCAGTTCGTTATTCTGGATCTCGAACATCGCGATAAGCTCTTGGATCATACCATAACGCAACTCTCGAGCACCGAATTTAACGGATATCGTTTCTCTGAAGCCTGGGCAAAAGATCAGCGTTTGTATTTCCATATCAAATTTTCCCACCCGGTCACAGTAACCCACCCCCCGAACGAAGACTTATCTCCTACAAAAGCAACATTTCAGATCGAAAATCCGAAAAATGAGATTGTAACCGTATCGGTGGGTATTTCGGCAGTTGATGTAACCGGAGCCAAGAAAAACCTCGACGCAGAGATAGGCTCCAAAAGCTTTGTACAAGTTAAAAAAGAAGCCGAATCTGTTTGGGAAAAACAACTTAATAAGATCGTTGTTGAGACTGAGAATAAGACTCATAAGGTCAATTTTTACACAGCGCTCTACCATACTATGCTAGCACCCAATCTATATCAGGATGTAGACGGACGCTATCGCGGAATGGACCTGGAAATCCATCAAACTTCAAAATTTGATTATTATACGGTATTTTCACTTTGGGATACCTATCGAGCCGCACATCCGCTCTACACACTTATTGAAGCAGAACGCACTACTCATTTCATCAACACCTTCCTTACCAAATATAGCGAGGGCGGCATCCTCCCTATTTGGGACCTTTCCGGTAATTATACCGGCTGCATGATTGGCTATCATGCGGTTCCCGTGATTGCAGACGCCTATCTAAAAGGGATTAGAGGGTTTGATGCCGAAAAGGCGTTTGCTGCCATGAAACACAGTGCCATGCAGGATCATCTGGGATTGGAATCTTACAAGCAACTCGGATTTATTCCTGTGGAAGCCGAAAGCGAATCGGTGTCGAAAACGCTTGAATACGCCTACGACGATTGGACCATAGCTCAAATGGCGCAGGCCATGGGTAAGGATGCCGATGCAAAACTTTTTTCTGAAAGAGCCCAATACTACAAGAACAGTTTCAATCCACAAACAAACTTCATGCAGGGACGCTTTCGCAATACGTGGTTCGCTCCTTTTGATCCGTTTGAGGTTAATTTCAATTATACCGAAGCCAACGCATGGCAATACAGTTTGTATGTGCCTCAAGACATCTCCGGATTGATTGCACTAATGGGGGGAAAACATGTGTTTTCTAATCACTTGGATACATTATTCGAAACTTCTTCAACTACTTCGGGAAGGGAGCAAGCCGATATTACCGGACTTATCGGTCAATACGCACATGGCAATGAACCCAGTCATCACATGGCCTACCTTTATAATTTTGTAAACCAGCCTTTTAAGACCCAAGAAAAAGTGCATGAGATCCTTACAACCTTATACAAAAACAGTCCCGACGGCATTTCCGGCAACGAAGACTGTGGGCAAATGAGTGCATGGTATGTATTAAGTTCTTTGGGTTTTTATCCGGTTACTCCCGGAAGCAACCAATACATTATAGGTACTCCTCTTTTTGAAAAAGCTACCATGCACTTCGAAAATGGAAATCAGTTTACAATCGTAGCCAATAATCACAGTCCGAAGCATAAGTTCATAGCCTCGGCTATCTTGAACGGTGTGCCGCTTAACCGCAGTTATCTATGGCATGAAGAATTAACAAAGGGAGGAACGATCACTTTTGAGATGACAGAAACCCCATCAAACTGGGCTACCAAAGACCACGAGATTCCAAGTACTGAGATCACTGTACATCCCATTGTTCCTGCGCCCTACATCGCCTCCGGAGATGTAGCTTTTAAAGAAGAGACTGTGGTCACGTTAGGGAATGCAGAAAAGAATGCGACACTCTATTATAGTATCAATGATACTATTTTTAAACGCTATCAGGTTCCAATCGTTGTCAAGGAAGCATCTACCCTTTTTACGTATGCTGAATACGAAGGGATAAAAAGCAGCATTATTGCCACAAAATTCTTTAAGATCGACCCAAACCGAAGCATTCGTCTGCACACCCAATATGCGAATGAGTACAATGGCGGTGGAGCTTCCGCCTTGATCGACGGCATCTATGGTGAGCGAGATTTTAGGACCGGAGCCTGGCAGGGATACCAAGACACAGATCTTGTTGCTGTCATCGATTTGGGAAGCGTCCAGTCTTTAGATATGCTAAACATCAATTTTTTACAAGATCAGCGAAGTTGGATCTTTTATCCCACGAAAATAGAATGCTTCGTGTCAAATACCAACAGTTTCAGTACGCCATTATTTACAAAAACGATTGCTTCGGAAATACCTTCAGAAAAAATTGAAATAAAGACCATCCCATTCGACCTCAGTGGTCAAAAAGGGCGTTATATAAAAATAAAAGCGACTAATTTAGGAGCACTCCCCGCATGGCATCTGGGTGCACCGATGAATGGGAAAGCATGGATTTTCGCAGACGAGATCAGCATAAAATAGATTCTTATGAAACGACGACATTTTATAAAGAATGCATCACTAACCGGCATAGGCCTCGTGGCTAGTTCTGCAGCTATGGGTTGTAAAGATCCTTCCGAAGAAAAAATTGAAAAAACTGTTATGAAGCAAACTAAGACACCGTCCCCTATCGCTATTTGTACTTGGCGATTCACTGAGGCAAATGCTACTGCAGGAAAAGCACTGAAAGCAGGAAAAGCCGCATTGGATGCTGCCATTGCAGGAGTGGAAGTTGAAGAAGAGAATCTAAAGAATACTACCGTAGGGAAAGGAGGCGCTCCAGATCGTGAAGGGAATGTCACACTGGATGCGTGTGTCATGAACTCGGATGGAAATTGCGGATCGGTGGTGTATGTCGCAACAATTACTAAGGTGGCTGCTTTAGCTCGTACGGTAATGGAGGAGACGCCCCATGTAATGCTTGCGGGAGCAGGGGCAGAAGAATTTGCGTACAGCCAAGGCTTGCAAAAAGAAACTCTTTGAACGGAAGCCGCCAAAGAGGCATGGCATGCATGGTTAAAGACCAGCGAATACAAGCCTATCATCAATATTGAGAATCACGACACGATAGGAATGTTAACCTTAGATCACAACGGGGACATTGCCGGAGCCTGCTCGTCTTCCGGTTTATCGTATAAAATGAAAGGCCGCGTGGGTGATTCGCCCATTATAGGGAGCGGTCTCTTTGTGGATAATGAAATAGGAGGAGCCGTGGCAACGGGCATGGGGGAGGAAATTATAAAAACCGTGGGTAGTTTTCTTATTGTGGAACTCATGAGAAACGGTTTGTCGCCTCAAGCTGCTTGCGAAGAAGCGGTGAGGCGTATCGTTAGCAAAAATGAGGCTTATACAGATTTTCAAGTCGCTTATATAGCGATGAACAAAGCCGGTGAAACCGGAGCGTACTGTATTCACGAAGGCTTTACTATGATGAAATATCAAAATGATCACAATGAAGCCATAGCGGTCGATTTTTACCACAAAAAGTAAGGAGCCTCATGGATCAAAAAAGAGATTATCGTACGGCATTTATTATCATTACGGTCCTTTTCTTCTTATGGGGATTCATTACAGTATTGGTAGATAGCCTTATCCCTAGATTAAAGGATGTTTTTGAGTTAAGTTATTTTCAAGCCGGGCTGGTTCAATTTGCTTTTTTTATCGCTTACTTTTTGTTTTCTGTTCCGGCAGGATACCTCTTGTCACGCATAGGCTATAAAAAAGGGATCATATTGGGTTTGGTCACCATGGCCTTGGGATGCCTGCTGTTCTATCCTGCGGCTTCGTACCGTGTTTTCAGTATTTTTTTATTTGGATATTTCATCTTAGCAGCCGGGATCACGATCCTCCAAGTCGCTGCCAATCCTTATGTTTCGGTGTTAGGGACAGAGGCGGGAGCCGCCAGTCGTTTAAATCTTTCGCAGGCTTTTAATTCGCTGGGAACTGCCATCGCCCCGGTGGTTGGCGCGTTGTTCTTATTGAGCGATAGAATAAAGAATTCTGAAGAGATCTCTTTCTTATCTGAAGCAGAACAACAAGCCTATTTTACGGCTGAAGCAACTGCCGTACAACAACCTTTTTTGTGGATCGCGGCTTTTATTGGTGTACTAGCTTTGTTGTTTGTGTTTTTAAAACTTCCGAAGCTAATTCAGGAAAGTACAAAATCGGGTTATTTCACTTTATTAAAGAATCGCATGGTCTTATGGGGTGTGATTGGAATCTTCCTGTACGTTGGGGCTGAAGTAGCCATTGGTAGTTATCTAGTGAATTATTTTTTGGATATGAACTTAGCAGTGACCATTACAGACACTCCCCTAATGCGAAGCATTTCTGAAAGTATCTTACGAAAGGATATGACACAAATTGATGCAAAGGCGATCGTAGGAGCGTTTGTAGTGTTCTACTGGAGCGGTGCTATGATAGGTCGCTTTATAGGTGCTTATCTTACGAAAGTAATTGCTCCTGCCCGGGTACTCATCCTGTTTTCGCTTGGCGCCATTGTGCTTCTGTCCATTTCCATGAACTCACAAGGATTGATCGCCATGTGGAGTATTTTGGCAGTAGGACTGTTCAATTCTGTCATGTTCCCAACCATCTTTACACTCACCTTGAACGGACTTGACGACCTGAAGCCTCAAGCTTCAGGTTTATTGTGCATGGCCATTGTTGGGGGAGCTGTGGTCCCTCCTGCGTATGGGTTTCTTACAGACCAAGTAGGTTTTAAATGGGCGTTGATATTGTTAATAGCTTGTTACGGATATATTGTATTCTTCGCGTATAAAAAACTGAAAACAAGTCTTTTATATAGATCATAATGCAGACTTGAAAGTCATATAATTTTCTTAAATAGGCTTTCAATGGAATTATTTTTGTAATTTTACGTGACATAAGTAGGTTGATAACTTGGGTTATCGATCAAATTTGGGGCGAAAAGTCATCACAACCGTGATGGCTTTTCTATTTTTCCTCTTTTTCTTCTCACGCAATGAATTCCCATACTTTCAAAAATCTATGAAATCATAGATAGGACCTGTTTCTAATTTTTATACCTTTAATCTCCCCTCTTTAATTCGCTTAACCACCTATACTTAAGTGTTTATATAAAAACCAACTCTCATGAAAACACGTACTTCACTACGGCCTTTCCTCATGCTTTTCTTCATTTTTAGTATCACAGCGTGTATGTCCAAGAAAAAAGAAGAAGCCTACATTTCGAAGAAGGACGGTACTACTACTGAAACTTCAGAAACAGACCTAATTAAAAAGGGAGAATACTTGGTAAAAATCATTGGATGTGACCATTGTCATACACCAAAGAAAATGACAGATCAAGGACCTGTACCGGACATGGATCGTTGGCTCATGGGTCATCCGGCAAATGCGACCGTTCCTGAAATTCCGGAAAATGTGGTGGGGCCCGGGAAGTGGATACTCATGAACAATGATCTTACGGTTGCCGTAGGACCTTGGGGAACCAGTTTTGGCGCAAACCTAACACCCGATGATACAGGGATCGGCTCTTGGTCTTATGAACAATTTAAAAGAGCTATGACGGAAGGAAAGTTCAAGGGTATGGAGAATTCTCGCCCCTTAATGCCGCCAATGCCATGGCAATCCTATAAAGAAATGAAGGATGAGGATCTTCGTGCAATGTATATGTATTTGATGTCCATTAAGCCTATTGAGAATGTGGTGCCTAGTTACATTCCACCTTCTGAAATACAATAAAACCCAACAAACCATACAACCGCTTTTGAGGAGGAGTGGTTGAGCCCCTGCCATCGCAGGGGCTTTTTTTATTGAGCAAATACAATTTCGCCGCGCGCCTCTTGTTCCTTGAATCGAGTTACAAGGTCTAACGCATCCGGGATCACGTCACTACACAAGATGATCAAAGATCCCTTTTTAGCGTTATTCACAGCATAAGTAATCGCCTCTTTTTCTGAAGGAATGATCGTTGTCTTTTTATTCGGATCTTTCATTTGAATTCCATCGTTCAGCATCTTAATAAGTTCTTCTTCGGTACGTCCCCGTAAGCGTTTATCCTGACGAATAATGATCTCATCAAACATTTCGGCAGCAATACTGCCAATCTCGTTGGTATCCTCTTCACGTCGATCCCCTACACCCGCAATGATCCCCACTTTTACTGTTGCTTCCAAAGCATCTGTAAATTTCTGAAGCGCTCGCATTCCTGCCGGGTTATGGGCATAATCGAGAAGTATGGTAAAATTCTGGAATTCAAATAAGTTCAATCTACCGGGTGTTTGTGAGGCAGAAGGAATAAAGGTTTCGAGCGCTACTTTCATATCTTCAATACTGATGCCTCGTACATGAGCGGCTAATATGGCTGCTAACACATTTTGTATCATGAAGGTTGCTTTGCCTCCATAAGTTAAAGGAATATTCTCAGCTTTTAGCACACGCATCTTCCAAGCGCCCCTGCAAATCGTAACATACCCGTTCTCATATACTGCTGTAATCCCTCCCATTCGCTGTAAGGCTTGAATGCGCGGATTTTCCTCGTCCATGGAGAATAGGGCTAAGTTACAATTGATACTTCTACGCATCTCATACACGAGATCGTCATCGGCATTGAGAATGGCATACCCATCCGGAAGTACCGTTTCGGGGATCACGCCTTTTACTTTAGCCAATTGTTCAATGGTATGAATCCCTTTTAAGCCTAAATGATCCGCAGCAACATTCGTAACAATAGCCACATCACATTTATGAAACCCTAATCCTGCGCGTAACAAGCCCCCGCGGGCGCATTCGAGGACAGCGAAATTTACTGTTGGGTCCTTGAGTACAAATTCTGCACTTGCCGGGCCCGTACAATCCCCTTTCATCAATAGTCGATTCTGGATATATACCCCATCACTGGTAGTATAACCTACACGATAGCCTTTCATTTTCGCCATGTGTGCTACCAGGCGGCTGGTGGTCGTTTTCCCGTTGGTTCCTGTGATAGCCACAATGGGAATGCGCCCGGTATCTCCCGCATTCGGGAATAGTTTATCTACTACAGGAGCAGCGACATTTCTTGGCAACCCTGTGGTTGGGGCCAAATGCATTCTAAAACCGGGACCGGCATTTACTTCTAAGATGGCACCGCCCGTGTCTGAAAGCGGTTTGCTTATATCGGTGGTCATGATATCGATCCCGCAAATATCGAGATCGATGATCTTCGAGATACGTTCTGCCATGGAAACGTTCGCAGGGTGTACAATATCGGTCACATCTTCGGCTGTTCCTCCCGTACTCAAGTTTGCCGTATCTTTTAAAACAAGACGCTCCCCTTCAGGAATCACCGAATCTACTGTATAACCAGCATCCTTAATTATGGTCTTGGTGAGGTCGTTAATGGTAATCATGGTAAGGACATTTTCATGACCATAGCCCCTTCGTGGATCTTCGTTTACCTTATCTACCAATTCTTTTACGGTAGATTTCCCGTCCCCGATCACATGGGCAGGTGTGCGCTTAGCGGCTGCTACCAACACGTTGTTTATTACCAACAAACGGTAATCTTCTCCCGTGATAAATTTTTCAACAATCACGCGATGAGAGACTTCCTTCGCCGCATGAAAGGCTACTACAGCCTCTTCGTACGTGCGTATATCCACCGTAATTCCACGTCCGTGATTCCCGTCAATGGGTTTAATCACCAGTGGGTAGCCTACATAATTGCACGCCTCCTTCAAGCTACTCTCCCTACTAATGATGTCTCCTCTTGGCACCTCAACTTCGGCTTGTTCCAATAAATACTTGGTATCTTCTTTATCGCAGGCGATCTCAACACCTATGCTACTGGTTTCTGAAGTAACGGTTGCCTGTATCCGTTTCTGATTTGCCCCATACCCTAACTGACACAACGAGTACTTGTTGAGCCGAATCCACGGAATACCACGACTGGCCGCCTCTTCCACAATAGACCCTGTACTGGGACCTAGCCGTTCTGCTTCACGGAGTTCCCGCATTTTCTGAATGTCGTCCTCCAGATCGTATGCTTCAGAAGCGATCAAGGCTTCACAGATGCGCACTGCAGCTTCAGCAGCATAACGTCCCACGCTCTCTTCCATGTACGAAAAAACCACGTTATAAACCCCCTTTTCGCCGTAATCACGAGTCCTTCCGAAGCCGGTATCCATTCCTGCCAAGGTCTGGATCTCCAACGCAATATGTTCAATAATATGCCCCATCCAGGTTCCTTCATCCACCCGCATAAAAAAACCACCTTCACAACCTTCGCTGCAACGGTGAGAGTACATGCTGGGAAACATTTCCTTTAACCGATCACTAAAACCCGAAATTTTGTTGGAAGGCAGTTCTTCCATTTCTTCGAGGTCCAAAACCATCACAATTAGTTTATGGCGGCGTACCGACCAGTAATTTGGTCCGCGCATGGCATTTATCTCACGTATTCTCATATTGGGTTGGTTTATTTCTAAAGGGTGAAAGATTATAAATATATAATTTTTTTTAGAACAAAACCGCTATTTTTGCCGTCAATAAATTGACTTCATGAGTGTAAAAGGAATTCTTATCCCCATAGGCGGAAACGAAGACAAAGGCATTGAAACCAGTGAGATCTACCACTTGGAATTTATACAAGAAGGCATCTTATCGCGTGTTGTAAAAGAAAGCGGTGGTAAAGATGCCTCTATAATAATAATCCCTACTGCTTCCAGTATTCCAGAAGAAGTGGGTGAGAATTACTTACAGGCGTTCGGAAAATTGGGATGTACAAATCTCCATGTTATGGACATACGTGAACGCGCGCAGTCTGAAGATCCCGAAAATATTCGTAGGATGAAAGAGGCAGACTGCGTCATGTTCTCTGGTGGGAATCAATCCAACATCACACGTGAGATTGGCGGTACATCGCTACATAAGATCATGCTCGAGCGTTATGAGAACGAACGGTTCGTAATTGCCGGCACCAGTGCAGGTGCCATGTGTATGAGCAAAGAGATGATCACCGGCGGCGGTATTAAAGAAGCCTTTACCAAAGGTGCAACAGGTATGGGAAAAGGCATGAGCTTTATCCCGGACCTTATTATCGATTCTCACTTTATTCGCAGAGGCCGCTTTGGCCGCTTGGCGGAAGCCGTAGCCAAGTTTCCTAACATTATCGGGATCGGACTGGCAGAAGACACAGGACTCATTATTAAGAACGGAACTTTTGAAGTAGTAGGATCGGGAATGGTGATCGTTTTTAACGCTAGAAAGGCAAAACACAACAACCGAAAGTCGGTGCCAAAAGGATCTCCTATGTCACTCACCAATTTAAAAACACACATATTGGCAAACGGGGACCGCTTTAATATCAAGAAGAAAAAAGTTAGAGTTTCACCGTTGGGAATTTCGGTGACGGATGCTCAATCGTTGTAGATCGCAATTATTTTTTTTCCTTCGGAATTTTTACACCCTCGGTACATACCTTCGGTATTAAACGGCATCGCGATGTTACCTTTGGCGTCGACAGCTATTAAACCGCCATCTCCTCCCAGTTCTCCCATACGATTTTGGATCACTTCTAAGGCCGCTTCCTCCAGAGAACAGCCCTTGTATTCCATAAGGCAAGAAACATCGTAGGCTACGACCCCACGGATAAAATATTCGCCACTTCCGGTACAACTTACCGCACAGGTTTTGTTATTCGCATAATTTCCGGCTCCAATCATAGGGCTATCACCTACACGTCCCCATTTCTTGTTTGTCATCCCCCCTGTTGATGTTGCCGCAGCAACCGTTCCGTCCTTGTCACAGGCCACCGCACCCACGGTCCCGAACTTACTCTCCTTTTTTATGCTGTGGTCCAACTGAAAGCCATTGGTGCCCTTAATATCCTGCCATTGCTGATACCGAAGGGAATCGTAGAAATAGGCAGGAGACTCCAAGGTATACCCCAGCTCTTTTGCAAACTGCATAGCCCCTTCGCCAGCCAGAAAAACATGTTCGCTTTTATTCATCACATCACGAGCCAAGGCAATCGGATTTTTAATTCCTGTTACCAAAGAAACGGCCCCGGCCTTTCGCTCTTTACCCTCCATGATAGCTGCATCCATCTCATGTGTCCCTTCTGCGGTAAATACAGCGCCTCTACCTGCGTTGAATAAAGGCGAATCCTCCAACAAGCGTACAGCAATCTCAACAGCGTCTACCGCTGTTCCGCCCTCTCGGAGCACTGCATATCCTGCTTCTAGCGCTGTGTCTAAGGCGGTCTTGTAGGCCGCTTCTTTTTCTGACGTCATCTGCCCTTTTACGAGTGTTCCGGCGCCGCCGTGTATTGCTATCGATATGGAATTCATAGATGTATTGTTCAATGCCGAAAAATACGAATTGCATCTCAATTAATTTCGGTTGGCGGAAGAAGTTTTGTAGTTTTATACACTTCAATAGTATGACCCATGGCCAACCAAAAAAGACTTTTCCTTCTTGATGCCTATGCATTGATTTTTCGCGGATATTATGCGCTAATAAAGAACCCCAGGATCAATTCGAAGGGACAGGACACCTCGGCAATCATGGGTTTTATGAACTCCTTGTTCGACGTGATACGGCGTGAGAAACCCGATCATCTGGCTGTGTGTTTTGACAAAGACGGCAGCGCCGAACGTACCGAGCTTTTTGAAGATTATAAAGCGAATCGCGATGAAACACCCGATGTGATAAGACAATCGGTACCCATAATTCAAGACATTATCAAGGCCATGCATATTCCTTGTGTGGAAATCTCGGGAATGGAAGCTGACGACATCATTGGCACCTTGGCAAAACAAGCGGAGAAAGAGAACTACCAGGTATTTATGGTAACGCCCGACAAGGATTTTGGGCAGTTGGTTTCAGAAAATATCTTTATGTACCGACCCGCGCGCATGGGCAATGCCATCGAGATCTGGGGAATCCCGGAAGTAAAGAAACGGTTTGGGGTGGAACGTCCCGAACAGGTGATCGATTATTTGGGAATGATGGGCGATGCGAGTGACAATATTCCGGGGTTACCGGGCGTAGGCGAAAAGACAGCCAAAAAATTCATTGCCGAATTCGGGTCTATGGAGGCTTTGTTGGCCAATACCGACAAGCTCACCGGAAAGATGAAGGAAAAAGTAGCGGAAAATGCCGAACTGGGCTTGCTGTCCAAAAAACTAGCCACCATTAAGACAGATTGTGACGTTATCTTCAACGAGAAGGATTACGAGATGTCCATGCCGGATGCTGAAAAAGTGCAGCAAATATTTGAAGAACTCGAATTTAGACGCTTAAAGGATCAATTCTTAAAGTTGTTTTCTTCGGAAGGTGCTTCGGAAGAAGTCACACAAATCTCTAATTCGGAATCTGCTAAGAAAACCGCGAAAAAAACGGCCGGAAGCGGTCAATTCTCACTGTTTGGAGGTGATGGCGAGCCGACTTCAGATATTAAGGAGTACAGTTCCCGAAAGACCATTGACACGACCGAACATTTCTACCAGACCGTACAGCCAGGAATGGGCACCAAACTCTTCCTTCAGAATCTATTAAAACAAAAAAGTGTGTGTTTCGACACTGAAACAACGGGTTTGAATCCCTTAACTGCCGAACTTGTGGGGATCGCATTCTCATGGGAGGCGGGCAAAGGCTTTTATCTTCCCTTTCCGGAAAGCAAGTCCGAAGCACAAGAACTTATTGAACAACTGCGACCTTTTTTTGAATCTGAAGCTATTGAGAAAATCGGTCAGAATTTAAAATACGACATCAAGGTACTGGCAAAGTACAATGTTTCGGTGCAAGGAAAACTTTTCGATACTATGCTCGCTCATTACCTTATCAATCCCGATATGCGTCATAACATGGATGTTCTAGCAGAGACCTATCTCAACTATACTCCGGTTGCAATTGAAGCTCTTATAGGGAAAAAAGGGAAGAATCAAGGCAGCATGCGGGATGTGCCTATTGACCAACAAACCGAATATGCCGTAGAGGATGCCGATATCACGCTGCAGCTCAAAGAACACTTCCAGAATGAATTGGGCGAAGCGAATACACAAAAATTATTTGATGAGATCGAGATCCCGTTGCTTCGAGTTCTAGCCGATATGGAGCTGGAAGGGATCAATCTGGATGAAGGTTTCTTGAAAAAGCTTTCTGCGGAGTTGGATAATGACATCCTGAAACTTGAAAAATCCATTTATGAAGCTGCGGGTGAAACATTTAATATTGCCTCCCCCAAACAACTGGGCGAGATCCTGTTCGATAAGATGAAACTGGTTGATAAACCAAAAAAGACTAAGACGGGCCAGTATTCTACCGCAGAGGACGTCCTTTCCTATCTGGCCAAAGACCATAAGATCATTCGGGATGTTTTGGAATATCGCGGGTTGTCAAAATTAAAGAGTACATATGTCGATGCGTTGCCAGAACAAGTAGAGCCTTCGACACAGCGCGTTCACACCGATTATATGCAGACGGTAGCAGCGACCGGCAGATTGAGCAGTAACAATCCGAATTTACAGAACATCCCCATACGCACCGAACGCGGACGGGAAGTACGAAAAGCCTTCATCCCAAGGGATACGGAGCATGTGCTTTTGGCAGCGGATTATTCACAGATAGAGCTGCGCATCATTGCTGCCCTGAGTGAAGAAGAAACCATGATACAAGCCTTTACCAATGGCGAGGATATTCATGCCTCTACTGCGGCCAAGGTTTTTAATGTTCCTTTAGCGGAAGTGACCCGCGAGCAACGAAGCAATGCAAAAACCGTAAACTTCGGGATTATATATGGCGTATCCGCCTTCGGCTTGAGCAACCAGACCGACCTCTCCCGAAGCGAAGCGAAGGAATTAATTGATACGTACTACAAGACCTATCCGAAATTGCGCAATTACATCAGTGAACAGATTGATTTCGCCAGGGAACACGGCTATGTACAAACGGTGTTAGGACGACGGCGCTACCTCAACGGCATTAACGGTAGTAATGCCGTTGTGCGCGGTGCGGCGGAGCGCAACGCGGTGAATGCACCCATTCAAGGTAGCGCCGCAGATAT
Organism: uncultured Altibacter sp.; assembly: GCF_963972995.1. Lineage (NCBI taxonomy): Bacteria > Pseudomonadati > Bacteroidota > Flavobacteriia > Flavobacteriales > Flavobacteriaceae > Altibacter > uncultured Altibacter sp. The sequence goes on along the minus strand of NZ_CAXAXI010000002.1, from coordinate 80,200 downwards.
CATTAAGATCGCAATGATTCGCATTCACGAGAAGATGACGAAGGCAGCGTATAAAAGCAAGATGCTCTTACAAGTGCACGATGAATTGGTCTTTGATGTTTACAAACCCGAATTGCAAGAATTGAAAGTATTAATCAAAGAAGAAATGGAAAAAGCCTATACACTTTCAGTACCTCTGGAAGTGGAGTTAGGTGTGGGTGAAAATTGGTTGGAGGCCCACTAACCCTCAGGATTTAACTTATTTTGTTTACAACACAAAGCGGTACGTTGCCTTAACTAAAAAAGTATTTTGTGGTTGCTGTTGCAGGATCTGATTATCAATAATGGTGGAGAACCGATTATCCGGATCGCCCAATCCTGTGATTCCTTGAGACCATACCAAGAAGATTTCGGAACCCGGAATGTATTCCCAACGCACGACCAAATTCGATCGGAACTGAACAAAAGCAAAATCGGGATCTCCAAACTGGTAATCGGTCGTTCCGTCGCGATTTTCATCTACCAGATAGCTACCTTCAGAAAAATTTATTTGGTCGTTTCCATATAAGGTAACCCTTTCGTTGAGATCTTCTGCGATGGAATTATTCACAAAATTGAAATTGGAGAATTTTGCCCTAAATATAAAAGGTTGTCCGTAGTACTGGATGGTAAGATTAGGATTGATATTGTAATTTATGCGCAAGGTTGCACTAAGTGCTTCATTATCGATCTCCCCTAAGATATAACGTGTCGTTCCGTTAAAATCTGCTTGCGTAACATACTGCGTCTTACTGGGGCTTTCCTCATAATTGAGATCTACAGACAGACTCAAGCTGTTTAGCGGTTGGTATCGTGCTCCTACTTCATAATTATAAAACGAGAACTGGTCTTGCGTTGCTCTTGAGTGTACATGTCCGGCCCTAAAACTTAGCTTCTTTCGTTGATCGGTCCCGCTAAAGAAGAATACATAATTCTCTTGATTATACCGCCACCTCGGACCTCCTCTTAAGAATGTATTGACAAATATTCGGGGTTTGTGTGCGCCTCCTAGTTCGCTCCACCAATTGTTCTTCCAATTCACGTAACCTCCAATTTCATATTGGATTCGGTTATAATTTCCTTCAAAATCGAATGCGGTCGAGATATCGGCACGAATATTCGCTTGTCGAAACCATGAAGTAGGTTTGTTCCATAGGTAGCGACCTCCCGAGTATTGGCGAATATCGTCTGCCTGACGCAAAAAGCCGATATCATTTAGTTCATACTCCGGTGATTTCCAATTACCGCCAAAATAATAGCGCCAATTACCCCCACCGCCTTTACCCACCTCAAAATTACCTCCAGTACCGGTAAGGCTCGTTTTAGTAGGATCTACCGAAACATGCTCCGCATCCACTCGCTGAAATAAGTGTGTTAGCGATGTTTGGGTGGCAGTAATCGCTTCTGCACTTCCGCGTACATGACTAAACGTTGCTTTTCCGCTAATGTAATGCTTTCGTTCGTTCCAATTATGCTGAAAGTCCAACCCGCCGGAATAGGCTTGTGAGTGTAAAAAAGAAACATTAGGATCCATATTACGGTGTGTTGCCGTAAAAATTGCACCTACATTGCTCTTACGGTCGTTAAAGTCTTTTTGGACTCTTCCAACAAAATAATTCGTAAGAGGTTCCACCAAGGTCTCCTCCTCAGTGCCATCCTCATTGATCACATCGGCAAATTCTTTATCGGTCACACTTTCCAAAACCCCTATGGTCCATCCTTCTTTGGTCTTACCACTAAATTTAGCGGCTCCCAAAATAGTGGTATTGTTGGGTTGATCGGCGTAGACGGTAGTGGGTCCAAATGGAGAACCCTGCGGGCTCCTCCCTATACGCCTTGAAAAGAATAAATTATCGGCTCCTCCTCCCACGCGATAGTCGTACACGCTTTTGTTCTCTACAAAGAAAGGACGACGTTCCTGAAAGAAGATCTCGAATCCGTCCAACGCGACCGCTCCAGGATCGGCATCCACTTGCCCAAAATCAGGATTGATTGTGGCGTCCAATGTGAGGTCGTTGGTCACGCCGATCTTAGCATCCAATCCGAAGGTGAGTCGGCCATCACTTCCATCTCGAAAAGGATTGCCTTGTTCTTCTTCATACGTATCCCATTGTGCCACGGTATAAGGTTGAATCTCAATCTGCTTTTGCGGTTTGATTCCTTTAATGCCGCGTAATTCCCCGAATTCGCTCACCCAACCCGGAGGACTGGGCAATAAGGGTTGCCATAAGGATCGCTCTTCGTTATTAAAATACCTTCGGGTGGATTGAAGACCCCAAACCTGTTCGTCGGCTGCACTAAAACGCAACTGACTTAATGGAATGCGCATTTCGGCAGTCCAGCCTTCGGCATCAATTTGCGTGTCTACATACCAAATGGGATTCCAGCTTCCGTCGAAATTTCCATTATCGGAAATAAACTCATCTCCTTTTACACCGGAGGCAGAGATCGTGAAGGAAAATCCTGTGCGGTCGTCACCATAGCTGTCTATATTGATCTCTACCCAATCCCCAGGAAAATCATCCCGTCTCCCCATGCGTCGTTCAATGGTAGAAGGATCCTTCTGATAACATCGAAATGCCACATATAGGTTTCTTGCATCATAGGCGATCTTCATTTTGGTCTGTTCAGTAGGCGGAGTAGCATTATCGGGTTCAAATTCAACATAATCTGTCGTCCAATCCACTTCATTCCAAGCAGCATCATCTAACTTCCCATCGATCACAATAGGCTCCTTACCATCAATGGATCGTGTGGTATATACACGCTTTTCGGGTTTGTTTTCGGTCGCTTCGGAAATCATTTCTGTTTGTGACCACAGGAAGGAACTGCTTGCAATACACAACAGCAGAGAGAAGGCGGTTTTGAGGAACATGGGTGGTTGGTCGTTGTTGATTGATACCTTAAAGGACACACAATTAAGGAGAAAGTGACAGTTCGAAGTCTATTTTAAGATAATTTTAACATTTAAACATCGTTGTTGCGTGTGCTTGTTTTTAGGGATGTTATTGTTTGTAGAAAAATAGTTTACACCCCTTGTTTTTCAAATAAATAATACTACATTTGCACCCCGATTTATCCAAAAGAAGGAATGTTTAACACTGCCTGTAGGTGAAGACAGGTGGTAAAATTGATAAAAGTGGATACACTAAGTTATAAAACAGTATCAGCAAATAAAGCGACTGTGACCAAAGAATGGTTGCACGTAGATGCTGAAGGGCAAACCCTTGGACGTCTTGCCAGTGAAGTTGCAAAATTACTTCGCGGAAAGCACAAACCAAACTTTACCCCTCACGTTGATTGCGGTGACAATGTAATTATTACGAATGCCGAAAAGATCAACCTTACAGGAAACAAATGGGCCGACAAGACCTACATTCGTCACACAGGCTATCCTGGCGGACAACGTAGTTTGACTGCCAGTGAAATGCGAAGTAAAAATCCGGAACGCGTTGTTGAAAAAGCGGTCAAAGGGATGTTGCCTAAGAATAAATTGGGTGCTGAGCTTTTCAGAAATTTAAAAGTATATGCCGGAGCATCACACGATCAAGAGGCACAAAAACCAAAAACCATTAACCTTAACGATATCAAGTAATGGAAGTTATTCACAAAATAGGTAGAAGAAAAACCGCTGTAGCTCGTGTATACCTTCAAGAAGGAAAAGGGAATATCACTGTGAACAAACGCGAACTGGAGAACTACTTTCCAACCGCTACGTTACAGTATAAAGTAAAACAACCGTTAGCACTTACCGAAAATGACAAGACCTTTGACATTACCGTAAATGTTTTTGGCGGAGGTATTACAGGCCAGGCCGAAGCGATTCGTTTGGCGATCTCTCGCGCTATGTGCGAGTTAAACGATGAGAACAGAGGAATCCTTAAGCCGGAAGGTCTATTGACCAGAGATCCAAGAATGGTTGAGCGTAAGAAATTCGGACAGAAGAAAGCGCGTAAGAAATTCCAGTTCTCTAAACGTTAATCCTTCAGCGTTCGGCACGACAACGTTCTGGCGCATCACAGGATTCAAGAAACTTGAATTTTATTTAAGAGTTACCTTCCGAACTGGATTCGGAAACAAAGTTCATACATTTAATTATCAATAAGCTGTTAGCTGCATCTTGTTACACAGTTGCAAGATGTAGCGATTAGTTTAGCATCTAAATCAAGCCAACGTATCCTTACGCAAACGCGTAAGCATTCACCGGAAGATTGACCATCTAAACACGCAGAACGTAAACTAAAACAAAAATGGCAAAAAAAGTAGAAGTAAAAGACCTGCTCGATGCAGGCGTACATTTTGGTCACCTGACCAGAAAATGGAACCCAAACATGGCCCCGTATATTTATATGGAGCGTAACGGGATCCACATCTTAAATCTTTACAAAACAGCTGCAAAACTGGAAGAGGCAAATGAGGCCCTTTCTAAGATCGCAGCCAGTGGACGAAAAATCCTTTTCGTTGCTACCAAGAAACAAGCTAAGGACATTGTTGCTGAAAAAGCAGGAAATGCTAACATGCCTTACATTACTGAAAGATGGCCCGGCGGAATGTTGACCAACTTCGTGACCATCCGTAAGGCGGTAAAGAAAATGGCTTCCATAGACCGTATGAAGCAAGACGGAACTTTTAACACCCTTTCTAAGAAAGAGCGTTTACAAGTAGATCGTCTTCGTGCAAAATTGGAAAAGAACCTTGGTTCTATCAGTGACATGAGCCGTCTTCCCGGAGCGTTATTTATCGTGGATACTACCCGTGAACACATTGCCGTAAAGGAAGCTCAAAAATTGAACATTCCTATCTTCGCCATGGTGGATACCAATAGCGATCCTCGGGAAATCGATTACGTGATCCCATCAAATGACGATGCTTCAAAATCTATCGAAAAGATCATGGCTTCTGTTTCTGAAGCGATCATCGAAGGATTGGCAGAACGCAAAGGTGGAAAAGATGAGGATACACAGCCTGAAGCAAAGGCTCCTAAGGCTAAAAAAGCAAAAGCAGCTGTAGCCGCTTCCAAAGAAGAAGAATAAAGAGTACCCTTATAAACATATCAAAGTCGTTTGGTTCTTTTTCTTTCTGAAAATAAATTGAACGACTTTTTTACTAATACATAACTTAAACATTTAAAACGATGGCAAATATAACAGCCGCAGAAGTAAATAAATTAAGACAAGCAACCGGCGCCGGGATGATGGACTGTAAAAAGGCATTGGTCGAGGCAGAAGGTGATTTCGATAAAGCGATTGCAATCCTTAGAAAAAAAGGACAGAAAATTGCTGAAAAAAGAGCAGACCGTGATTCCAGCGAAGGTGCTGTGATCGCAAAAGTGAACGATGACAATACAAAAGGAGTGATCGTTTCCTTGAACTGCGAAACAGATTTCGTAGCCAAGAACGATTCGTTCGTGGAAATGGCACATAAAATGGCCGATATCGCCTTGAACACTTCTTCTAAAGAAGAGTTCTTAAAAGCGAAATTCGACAACATCACCGTTGAAGAGAAGTTGATCGAGCAAACCGGTGTTATCGGTGAAAAGATCGAGATTGGCGGATTTGAAATTCTGGAAGCTCCTTTCGTGGGAGGTTATATCCACGGAAACAAGATTGGTGCCTTAACCGGATTGTCTAAAAATGTAGACAACGCCGAAGAATTGGCAAAAGACGTTTCTATGCAAGTAGCTTCAATGGGAGCGACTACCCTGTCTTACAAAGATTTCTCTCCGGAATATGTTGCTTCGGAAACAGAGGCACGCATCGCCGCGATAGAAAAAGAGAATATTGAATTGGGCCGTTTAGGAAAAACATTGAAGAATGTTCCTCAGTTCATTTCAAGATCGCAATTAACAGATGAGGTGTTGGCAAAAGCCGAAGCAGACGCAAAAGCCGAATTGAAAGCCGAAGGAAAGCCGGAACAGATTTGGGACCGTATCCTTCCCGGAAAGATCGAACGCTTTATTTCAGACAACACAACGCTGGATCATGAGAAAGCGTTGTTGGATCAGAACTTTATCAAAGACGATAAAAAGAGCGTTGCAGAATACGTAAAAACGTACGGAGACGTAGAAGTAGTTGGTTTTAAACGTGTTTCTTTGATGTAACTGTTGAAGATCATTTTAAATAAAAGAAGAGGCTGAAAATTTTCAGCCTCTTTTTTTATATACCTAATAAGCGATTGAATGTACAGTACGTTCGCAAAATTCTATTCTTTTGCGATCTTAAAGGAACGGCTGCCGCCTTCAAAAAAGACAGTAACCAAATAAAGTCCCGTAGCTGCCGTTTCTAAATTTATTGTAGCCAGCGTACTGTTAGGAGATAGTTCCGTCATTTTTCTTCCGGAAAGATCAAAAACTTCTACTTTCTGCATGAACGATTCAGATTCAATATAGAGCAGTCCGTTTGACGGGTTCGGGTAAAAAGTGAAATTCGTATTTTCAATAGTTTCTATCCCAAGGTTGGTGCCCACCCCAAAAATCGTCTCGTAGGAATTCCCTCCAAATTCGGCAGTGATGTTGTACACTCCTTCAGGCCAGGTATTGTCTACATTATAGACCCAATGCGCCCATGCCGTGGCAAAGTCCCAAGGCGAATCAAAGGTCCAGTCGAACATCACCTCGTCGTTGGGATCGGTGATGGTAAAATGCGTTTGAGAGTTAAGTTGAATGTCCCTGTAAAACACACGTACTACCAATTCATCTCCGGGGTCAAAATTCAATGCTTCGTAAGTATTCTCTACCGTTGGACAAGCATCGTCAAAATTCTGTGAGTTTAACGTCCGAATCCTGTTAATCGTTGGCACATGATAGTCGGGTTGCGAAGCCCACCAACTATCAGTATTCAATGAATTACAAGGTCCCGCATACGGATCAATAAGATTGTCGGCCGCATCGTACACCTCAAAATGTAAATGAGGAATGGAACTGCTTCCGGAACTTCCTGCCGCGCCTAAATATTCTCCAATAGTCACACTATCGCCAATGTTTTTTGAAGTTATTGAACCATCCTTAAAGTGAAGATACCATGTTTGTGAGCCGTCCCCGTGTTCCAATACAATACCATTCCAATTAGGATTGCCATTATTGTTACAGTTCAGATCAAAGAACCCATCTCTTTTGTCTACTATAATTCCGGGTGCCGCAGCCACAATTTCCATCACCTCTTCCTGCATGCGTCGCCAAGGATACGGCCATAAAATATAATCGGTCCCCGCATGATTGCCCGTTGCCCAATCATAGGAGCGGGCTCCACAGTTGTAGTCTAACAAATTGCCATTGGGAGTGGGATCTTGATCCACCTGAAAATTGAGTGTATAATATCCGTAATCATTAAAACCTGCTTTGGCACGAATGGGCAGATTAAATAGAGGGGCACTCCCCTTCGTTTTAAATGCATTTGGATTCTTCTGAAGGATTCTTTTTTTATTTGCTTCTATATCTCTTTTAAGTTGTGTCCTTTCAGTGTCGGAAAGGCATTGTGTACTTTTTAAATGGATGGGCTTAAAGAATGCCGGGGGAACGGTTGCATTGTTTCTTGAATACACATGGGTACTCGGCACAGTATAACCTTCTTGAACCGGAGCAGACTTTGGTAAGGATTTCTCTTGGGCATGTGTGCCGAATGTGATAAATAGTGCGATACAAAGTAGTTGAATTTTCATAGAATGATATTTTTGTCTTGTTACACGTATGTTATATGTTGAAAGTATTTATATATAGTTCATCGTACAACTTTTAAATTGTCATCAATAAATCACTTGCAATTTCTTGAAACGAAATTTTCTTTTTCTGTAAACACCAACATTTTTCTTTATTTTTGCGCCTGTAAACTCACACTATGCAATACAAAAGGATTCTTTTAAAACTCTCGGGCGAAGCCTTAATGGGAACGCGACAGTATGGAATTGACCCGCAACGGCTAAAGGAATATGCCGAAGAAATTCAGCAACTTGTTGATCGTGGTGTGGAAGTGGCCATTGTAATAGGAGGTGGTAATATCTTTCGAGGTGTGGCCGGAGCCAGTCGTGGGATGGATCGGGTTCAGGCCGACCATATGGGGATGCTTGCCACGGTGATCAATGGGCTGGCGCTTCAGAGTGCCTTGGAAGACGAAGGGATTCCTACGCGGCTTCAAACTGCGATTAAGATCAATGAAGTGGCAGAGCCTTTTATTCGCCGTAAAGCCATTCGGCATCTGGAAAAAGGACGTGTAGTGATCTTTGGTGGAGGTACCGGAAACCCCTACTTCACTACAGATTCTGCTGCGGTTCTTCGTGCCATTGAGATAAGTGCCGATGTGATCCTTAAAGGAACCCGTGTGGACGGCATCTATTCCAGTGATCCGGAAAAAGACACCTCGGCTACAAAATTCGATTTTATTACCTTTGAAGATGTCCTTAAAAAAGGACTCAAGGTCATGGACACAACGGCCTTTACCTTAAGTCAGGAAAACGAATTGCCAATCATCGTTTTCGATATGAATACAAAAGGGAACTTATTAAAAGTAGTTTCCGGAGAAAAAATTGGAACCAAAGTGAATTTATAATAACAGCTGTCACTACCACGTTTTAAATGGCGTGATTTTTGAAAACTGATTATAAAAAAGTAACCATGGAAGAAGAAATTGATTTTATTATCGACAGTACCCGGGAAGCAATGGGGAAAGCGATCACTCATTTAGAAAAGAAACTGGTGAACATACGTGCCGGAAAAGCGAGTCCGTCAATGGTGGGCAGTGTCATGGTCGATTATTACGGTAGTCCTACTCCCCTCAATCAAGTAGCCAATGTAAATACCCCGGACGGAATGACAATCACCATCCAACCTTGGGAAAAGAATCTTATTCCCGAGATTGAGAAAGGAATACATCATGCTAATTTAGGCTTCAATCCTATGAACAATGGCGAGAGCGTGATCATTAATGTCCCCCCCCTTACCGAGGAACGACGCCGGGATCTTGCGAAGCAAGCCAAAGCCGAAGCTGAAGAAGCTAAGATTGGCGTGCGAAATGATCGTAAGAACGCAAATAATGAAATCAAGGACTTAGATATTTCTGAAGATCTTAAAAAGAATCTGGAGATCGATGTGCAAACCATGACCGACAAACACATTGCTAAGATCGAAGAGATCCTGGCGCGAAAAGAAAAGGAGATCATGACGGTCTAGACGTTTTTTTACGTTAAACAAAACACAATGTAGCGGCGATTTGCCGCTATATTTTTTACTTTTAACCCCCAATAATCCTTTCGCTATGCGCTATGTGTACCTTATCCTTTTATGTTTACTGGGATATTCCTTGTATGCGCAAGAACCGGCCATAAAGACCGAACAGGACACTACCGCAACTCGTACCGAGAAAAAACAAAATCCGTTTAATACGGGGTTCTATCCATTGGGGTTCTTCGATTTCGATCTTCGTTATTTGATCAAGTACAACAATTACGAAGGAATCCGCTTGGGCGTGGGCGGTGTTACCAATGATCGTTTATCTGAACGCTTCAAGATAGGAGGGTATTTCGCACGTGGTTTTAAGGATCAAGATATTAAATTTGGCATTGGGGGAAGTTTGCGTCTTAGCGACCCACACAATACATGGTTAAATTTATATTACAACGATGATATCAACGAGATTGGAAGTTTCAGCTATTTGACCGATGCACGTGTTTACTCGGTTTTTGAACCGCGCTTGGTGAATGTGACCCAATTCTATAAGCACCGATCATGGCAAACGAACATTCAGCATGAGTTCACGCCCAAGATCCTTTCCGAAGTGCGCTTTTCCCGAAGCAGGATCGATCAAATTGAGAATTATCAATTTGTTACAGATGAACAAATCTATACGAATTATGAATTGGCCGAAGTAACCGCTTCCATACGTATCTCCCCAAAACAAAACTTCTTTACTACAAAAGACGGTCGTATTGAATATTTCGACGGATTCCCGAAAATAAGTGCACAGATCACACAGGGTGTAAAAGGCATCACAAAAAGCGATTTCAATTATACCAAGCTGGGGTTGAAATTGGACTATTATATTAAGCGCACCGATCTCTCTTCTACCAACATTTTGCTGGAAGGATCTTATGCTACCGGAGATATTCCTTTAACCCATCTGTTTCACGCCTATCCCAACAGCCCCACCAAAGATGAGATCCTGCAGCGTTTCTCGGTAGCGGGACGCCGCAGCTTCGAGACCATGTATTTTGGAGAATTCTTTTCCGACAAGCTGGCCACGCTTCAAGTAAAACACAGTCTACGACGCTTCAATTTCGGGTCGCGATTTCAGCCGGAACTAGTTTTCATTACCCGGCATGCATTGGGAACTCTGGAAAAGCCCGAAGAGCATTTAGGAATTACGTTTAATACTTTGGACGAGATCTATTCTGAATCTGGTTTTGAACTTAACAAATTACTCTTTGGTTTCGGTCTCAGTTTCTCTTATCGGTATGGTTTCTATCATTTGCCGAAATTTGAAGACAACATTTCTTTCAAGTTTACTTTTTACCTCAAATTGTAAAAAACGCCGCTAAAAAGAATTTTATCCTTCTGGGGAATTCATACCTTTGCACAGCCCAAAATGGCATCTATTGGACAAACTTTTCAGCATCGGTTTTTGGAGTACGGTGGCGCGATTTATTCTTCGGAATAGAACCTTGCTTCTTATTGCAATTGCACTTATTACTGTGTTCTTCGCCATGCAGTGGAAACACATGCGCTTTACCTATACCGAAGCGAATTTGCTTCCGGATGACCATGAGATCAATGTCGAGTACAATAAATTCCTTTCAGAATTTGGCGAAGAAGGCAATCTTATCGTTCTTGGAATTAAAGATTCGGCGATTTTTACCCCTAAAGTATTCAACGCTTGGGCACAATTGTCTAATGATCTTCGTGCTTCTGAAGCAGTAGAACTAACCCTCGCATTGGGCGATCTTCAGAAACTGGAAAAAAACTCAGATACCGCCGGTTTCAAGCTTGTACCTTTTATACAGGATACTATTTTCACTACCGAAAAGCTCGCTAAATACAAGAACGAACTCTTCCATAAGCTTCCTTTCTACAACGGATTGGTCTATAGTCCTGACAAGGAATCTGTAAGAACAGCGGTTTATTTAAAAAAGAACATTGTAAACACGCCCCAGCGAAAGGATTTTATTGTGGACGTGCTTATCCCCAGAATAGAACAGTTTGAACTGGAAACAGGTGTACAGGTGTATACCTCAGGAATGCCGTATATTCGAACGCTCAACTCTCAAAACATTATCGACGAGATCGGGATGTTTATCGGGGCGGCATTGCTGGTTACATCGCTTATATTTTTCTTCTTTTTCCGTTCGGTACGGGCGACCCTCATTTCCATGGCGACAGTGATCATTGGTGTAATGTGGGCCTTTGGAACGTTGGGACTGCTTCATTACGAGATCACGGTATTGACTGCGCTCATTCCGCCGTTGATCATTGTTATTGGGATCCCAAACTGTATCTTCTTGATTAATAAATACCAGCAGGAAATCAAGCAGCATGGGAATCAGGCAAAATCCTTGCAGCGGGTGATCGCGAAAGTAGGGAACGCCACCTTAATGACCAATGTGACGACCGCTTCGGGTTTTGCCACCTTTATTCTTACAAATAGTCAGTTATTAAAAGAGTTTGGGATCGTGGCGTCCATCAACATTATCGCCATCTTCCTATTGAGCCTGTTTATTATACCCATCGTGTATAGTTATATGGCCATTCCGAAGTACAAACATTTAAAACATCTTAACAAAGAATGGATAAGTAAGTTCGTGAATTGGATGGAGCGCATGGTTAAGAACCATCGAATCGCCATCTACATATCGGCGGTATGTCTTCTTTGTTTAAGCATTGTAGGGATGTACAATATTAAGATCTCCGGAAGCATCATTGAGGACATGCCTAAAAATGCAGATTTTTTCAAGGACATTCAATTCTTCGAATCCGAATACGAGGGGATCATGCCGCTTGAGATCCTTATTGATACGAAACGCCAGAAAGGGGTTATGAAACTTGCCACGTTACAACGAATGGATGAGCTTCAAGAATACCTTCACGAAATTCCGGAACTCGCAAAACCACTCTCCGTCGTTGAACTCGTAAAATATTCGAAGCAGGCTTACTACAACAATAACCCGGAATACTATCAGTTACCCAACAGTCAAGAGCGTACCTTCTTACTTTCGTACGCCAAAGGAAGTGCAGATCGCACCAACCTGTTGTCAAGTTACGTAGATTCCACCGGTCAATATGCCCGTATCACCACCTTTATGAAGGATACAAAGACCGAGCGTTTTGAAAGGATCGAAGAAGACCTGAGGTCAAAAATCGATAAAATCTTTCCTCCGGATCGTTATGAGGTTTCCTTGACCGGAAAGGCCCTAGTGTTTCAAAAGGGAACAAAATACTTGGTAAACAATCTTATCATTTCACTGTCTCTGGCCATCTTTCTCATTGCCTTATTCATGGCCTGGATGTTCCGTAGCTTGCGAATGATTTTAGTTTCCCTTATTCCCAACCTGCTTCCGCTGATAATTACCGCGGGCCTTATGGGCTTTATAGGCGTTCCCATAAAACCTTCTACTATTTTGGTATTTAGTATTGCTTTCGGGATCTCAGTAGATGATACCATTCATTTTTTAGCCAAATACAGGCAAGAACTTATTGCGAACAATTGGCGTATTAAAAAGTCGGTGTATGCAGCTTTAAAAGAAACAGGCGTGAGTATGTTCTATACCTCCATTGTATTGTTCTTTGGCTTTTCGGTCTTTACCATTTCGAGTTTTGGGGGGACTGTGGCCTTAGGGGCGCTTGTTTCTGCCACTCTATTGTTTGCCATGCTGGCTAATTTATTACTGCTCCCCTCACTGTTATTATCTTTGGAAAAGAGTATTGCTAACAAAGAGACCCTAAAACAACCCGCATTGAAGATCATCCCGGATTCTGAAGAAGAAGACGAAGATGAGACTGTGCTTTAGTTGCTCCTTTTCGTACTAAGAAGTATCTTTATGCCCTTAAAAATTTTGAACATGCAGCATACAGAAATAATTAAGGTATTACGCACTGAGCCCTCGCTACACGAAATAATGGTACGGGGTTGGGTGCGCAGTTTCAGAAGCAATCGATTTATCGCGTTGAATGATGGTTCCACCATTCACAACTTACAGTGCGTTGTCGATTTTGAAAATTTTGAAGAATCCCTTCTGAAAAAGATCACTGTAGGGGCTGCCATTGAGGTTGTTGGTCATCTGGTAGAAAGTCAGGGCCAAGGGCAGGCTGTAGAGATACAAGTTTCAAAGATTAAGATTCTTGGTGAGGCAGATCCTGAAGAAGTAAAGCGCACCATTCTTTCGCCGAAGCGTCACAGTATGGAATTCCTTCGAGAGCAGGCACACCTTCGGGTACGTACCAATACGTTTGGTGCCGTGATGCGTTTGCGCTCTAAACTGGCCTTCGCTATTCATGAATATTTTCAGAAAAACGGATTTTATTATATGCATGCGCCCATCATCACGGGCAGTGATGCAGAAGGAGCCGGAGAGATGTTTCGGGTAAGTGCCCTAGACCCTAAGAACCCTCCTCTCGACGAAAATGGAAACATCGACTATAAAGAAGACTTTTTCGAAAAGGAAACCAATCTTACTGTAAGCGGGCAACTCGAGGCAGAAACCTATGCGATGGGATTAGGGAAGGTATATACCTTCGGACCTACGTTTCGGGCAGAGAATTCAAATACTTCACGCCATTTGGCCGAATTTTGGATGATCGAGCCTGAAGTAGCTTTTTGTGACCTTGACAGCAATATGGATCTCGCTGAAGACTTTATAAAATACGTAATACAGTTTGCTTTGGACAACTGCCAAGATGATCTGGAGTTCCTAGAGAATCGTCTCCTGGATGAAGAGAAGAACAAGCCACAGGCAGAACGTAATGAGATGTCCCTTAGAGAGAAGCTTCGGTTTGTCCTCGAGAATAATTTCAAGCGCGTGAGTTATACTGAAGCCATTGAATTATTAAAACGCTCTAAACCCAATCAGAAGAAGAAATTCAAATATATCATTGAAGAGTGGGGTGCCGATCTGCAAAGTGAACATGAGCGATATTTGGTAGAGAAACACTTTAACTGTCCCGTTATCCTTTTTGACTATCCTGCAAATATCAAGTCGTTTTATATGCGATTAAATGATGATGGGAAAACCGTTCGGGCTATGGATGTTCTATTCCCCGGAATTGGAGAGATCGTAGGGGGTTCACAGCGAGAAGAACGCTATGAGGTACTAAAGCAAAAGATGGAAGTTATGGGCATTCCTCAAGATGAATTGTATTGGTACTTGGATCTGCGTAAGTTTGGAACTGCCGTACACAGCGGATTTGGTCTTGGGTTTGAACGTTTGGTTCAATTCGTAACCGGGATGAGCAACATTCGGGATGTGATCCCGTATCCCAGAACTCCCGGCAATGCCGAATTTTAAGTATAAATCACAAGCTTTTATTAAAACCAGCAACTTGTATTCTTTAGTGGCTGGTTTTTTTTAACTTTATATGTCACTATAGATTATCATGCTAAAGCAACAGTTAAACTTTAAATTATCACAAAAGCTTTCTCCGCAACAAATCCAGTTGATGAAGCTTATTCAATTGCCCACTCAGGCTTTTGAGCAACGCATCGCACAGGAGATGGAAGAAAATCCTGCACTGGAAGGAGGAAAGGAGGATGCAGACACCTTTGAAGATGATCTAAACAACCAAGATTCCTATGAAGACGATTACGATGACGGATCTGAAGTGATCGAGACCGAGATCAACGTAGACGATTATCTTAGTGATGACGAGACGCCCAGCTATAAGCTTGCGGCAAATAATTACAGTGCAGACGATGACGACAAGCAAACTCCCTATGCTTCAGGGACATCCTTTACCCAGCACCTCATGCAGCAGCTTAACACCTATCGGCTGGACGAAGAGGAAGAGGAGATCGCTCTTTTTTTGGTGGGAAGCGTAGACGAAAGCGGCTACATTCGAAGGGATTTGGAAGATATAGTGGACGATCTGGCTTTTACTCAGAATGTATATACTTCCGAAGCAAAAATTGAAAAGGTTTTACAAATCGTTCAAGACCTAGATCCTGCAGGGGTGGGAGCTCGCAGTCTTCAGGAATGTTTGCTCATTCAACTGAAGCGCAAAGAGTCGACCCCGCCGGTGGCCTTGGCCACGCAATTAATAGAAGAGAGTTTCGATCATTTTTCGAAGAAGCACTATAAGAAATTACTTCAGAAATACGACATAACCGAAGATCAGTTACGCGATGCAATTCAAGAGATAGAAGGGTTGAACCCGAAACCGGGCGGAACCTATTCCGGCAACAATAGGATTGTAGAACATGTGGTACCGGATTTTGCCATCAAGATCGTGGATGGTGCGCTTGATCTCACATTAAACGGCAGAAACGCTCCCGAATTACACGTATCACGCGAATATACCAATATGCTGAAAGGCTA
Source organism: uncultured Altibacter sp. (assembly GCF_963972995.1). Lineage (NCBI taxonomy): Bacteria > Pseudomonadati > Bacteroidota > Flavobacteriia > Flavobacteriales > Flavobacteriaceae > Altibacter > uncultured Altibacter sp. The sequence goes on along the minus strand of NZ_CAXAXI010000002.1, from coordinate 64,675 downwards.
TAAGGCCGCCAAGGAAAAGTCGAAATCGCAGAAAGATGCCGTTATGTTCATTAAGCAGAAACTGGATGCGGCAAAATGGTTTATCGATGCGATAAAACAACGACAACAAACCCTGTATGTGACCATGAATGCAATCATGCATCATCAAGAGGAGTATTTTTTAACAGGTGATGAGCGAAAACTAAAGCCAATGATCCTTAAGGACATTGCCGATAAGATAGGTATGGATGTTTCCACAGTTTCCAGGGTTGCCAACAGTAAGTATGTAGATACCCCCTACGGAACCAAGCTTATAAAGGAATTTTTCAGTGAGTCCATGAAGAACGATCAAGGGGAGGATGTCTCCACACGTGAGATCAAAAAAATCCTTGAGATCACTATTTCCGAAGAGAACAAGCGAAAGCCTTTAACAGACGATAAGCTAGCGAAGATCCTGAAGGAAAAAGGATACCCCATTGCACGGCGTACGGTCGCCAAATACAGAGAACAATTAGACCTGCCGGTGGCACGCCTTAGAAAAGAGATCTGATGGACTATTTCCTTCGCTTTGGAGCCTATGTAATGCACCCGCTTCTCATGCCACTTTTTGGAACGTTGCTTTATTTTGGCATTACCCCAAGATATGTCGAACCCGAGCTCATACAAGCAAAGGTGGCGGCTGTTGCCATCATTACTTTGTTTATTCCCCTTATCACTTTTTTCCTACTGAAGAACATAGGCGTTATAGCATCCATTCATCTCGCGGAGGTAAGAGAACGTAAGGTTCCTTTAATGATTCAAAGCGTACTGCTCTTGCTCATTATAAAAATGGTCTTTGATCCCTATGACAGCCCGGAAATGTATTACTTTTTTATTGGTATTCTTTTTTCGGCAATAACGGCTCTTTTTCTAGTGTTCTTCAAGTTTAAGGTAAGTTTGCACCAAATGGGAATCGCCGGACTCACCATGTTCCTAATTGCCCTAAGCGTTCATTTTAAAGTGAATATGCTTTTATGGATAGGATTTTTCTTTTTCAGCAACGGATGGGTTGCTTCTTCGCGTCTGCATACCCAATCACACACTTATCCCGAATTAATTATCGGGTTCTTCGTGGGACTTATTCCGCAACTAATTTTAGTCTCTTTCTGGCTATAGGATATAGAACATCAATCCTATTTTAATAGTACTAAAATCGAAGGGCTCCCCATCTGTTGTGACGGCATCCTTAAAAAATGGGGCCAGATTGTAATACCCGTAGAAATTGAAGGTATTATAGCCGAAACTAAGCGTAGCGCCTAGTCGTATTCGTTGAAATTGAGGAATGTCTGTTTGGATCACCTCGTTCTCCGGTTGCTTGAACGTGGAGCGATACCAGTAGGTATACCCTACGCGAAATCCGGCATGAATCCTCCAGAACTTATAGATTTCGGGTGTGGAGGTGCGCCATCGAAACTCTACAGGAGCTTCAATGGTAGCCATACTAAGCCTGTTTGAGTCGAAATCGACCTCATCATTAAGTACTACAAACAAGGTCTCTTCAGATTCTAGTTCACCTATAAAAAGTGTTTGTCCGAATCGGTCGAATGCAAGCCCTGCTCCAATGGCCACAGCAACATTTCTCCTTTTATTAACGGGCATGTCCCTAAGATATCCAAAATGTAATCCCCCGGAGAGTCCCCTAATGGAAACATCGTCCGGCACAGCACTTAGGAAATTGTAGGTGATTCCAAGATAGAATTGATCTTCCCTGTATAAGGAATCTACCTTTTTGACCAAAGTGTCCTGTGCTATCCCTTTTGTTAGCGCAAAAAAGGTTAGAAAGAATATACAATAAAGTTGACTGCGAGACATAGGTTAAAGATAATTGTATTTGCCAATATCCAAAATAAAAAAACACCTTGAAAAATATCAAGGTGTTCACATTATGTATAGCAATATAACTTAGTTTTCGGTTTCGTTACCTGGCGTTGTGATGTAGATAATTTTCAACATATTCAACTCTCTAAGTTCTTGCTTAATATCAGAAACTAATCCTGTATTGGTTTCTTCATCTACTTTTAAAGCAACCATTACTTTATCCTGAAGCTCAGGACGTAGCTTAGCTCGTAGCTCGGTCAAAGCGAATTTTATATTTCCAACATCGGTGTACTTATCTCCAATTTGGATCTTTCCTTCAGTGCCATATTTATCTTGGTAACGTTGACTGGGCTTCCCTGCATAGATATAAACGGAACGGTCTTTCTTCAGTTTTTCAACTTGATCTGCCTTAGGCAAGGTATTTTGAACCAATAAATTATTGTCCCGCAGAACGGTTACCACCATAAAGAAGAACAACAACATGAATACAATATCCGGTAAGGACGCTGTATTAACTGCCGGTACTTCGCTACTTTTTTTCTTTGTGAATTTTGACATGTTCTTTATTGTTTATTGTCCTTGCTTCTTAGGTTGTGCTTCAGAGAGTTTCATAGGGAACAACTGTTGGATATTCTCCAGTTTTTCCTGCACAGCCTCTTCATCTCCTTGAAAACTACCTTCATCGATTGCTTTCTTAACCTCAGTAAATTTCCAACCATAAAGACGTTGTGATTCTCTGTCTCTTAGAAAATTATAGGCCGCCACCAGTTCATTCTGAACAGCGATATACATCTTATAAGATGTTAACCGATCGTTTTGAACAGAGATAACTGCTTTGTCGGGATTGTCTGAAGAAGCAGGATCTCGTTGTCCTTTACAGTAACTGCAATACAATGGATCTCCCGCAGGTGCACCTCCATTATCCAGAAAGGCGATAGCTGCCTGTCTAAGGTCCTTAAGATCCATCAATTCTTCTTCGACGAGGAGTTGATCGCTCTTGTTCACGTTAACCACAAACAAGTTCTTTTGCTTGATGATAACATCTTCCGGTTCTACTTCTTCCATGGGTGGCAACTGTCTCGCAATCCCCTTGTCTTTTTCAATGGTTGTTGTTACCAAGAAAAAGATAAGCAGTAGGAAAGCGATGTCTGCCATAGACCCCGCATTTACTTCGGGTGTTGCTCTTCTTGCCATTATTTTGAAACTTTTTTGATTCCGCTAAAAATCATTGCACCCACAGCTAATACAGCCATGATGTAAAAGACATAAAGTCCCGTAGACACCCATTTCGAACCACTGGCTGAAAGCATTTGACCGTCTTTAAGTTGTGTCTCGGTACCATCGGCAAGGACGTACGAAATAATTACGATCAAAAGAAAAGCACCGATTGATACAAGTGTATTCTTTACATTTCCAGAAAATACCCCCTTAAGTACGAAGACTAGAACAAAGGCCAGTGTAATCGCCAAAGTGATATACGCAATGTATAGATATCCGTCTACGCCTTCACCCGTTTGAGCCACCACATCTCCTCCTTTTGAAAGGATCATGGCTAAAAACACGATACCGGCCAGACTTAGCAGTATTGCTACTATTTTTAATATTTTATGTAAACCCATTCTATTGGTTTTTTATAATTATCTTTTGTTTTTATAGTCTACAAGCATGTCTATCAATGTGATAGAAGCATCTTCCATACTGTTTACGATACTATCGATTTTTGCAATAATATAGTTGTAGAAGATTTGTAGGATAATTGCAACAATTAGACCAAATACTGTAGTCAATAATGCTACTTTAATACCTCCGGCTACCAAGGAAGGGTTCATGTCTCCAGCAGCTTCGATCTTATCGAAAGCCAAGATCATACCAATTACCGTACCCATGAAACCAAGCATAGGTGCCAAGGCGATAAATAAAGAGATCCAAGAAACATTCTTTTCCAACTGCCCCATTTGCACACCTCCATACGCAATTACCGCTTTCTCTGCAGCATCAATACTCTCGTCTGCACGATCCAACCCTTGGTAGTAAATAGAAGCAACAGGCCCTTTTGTATTTCTACAAACTTCCTTCGCCGCTTCAATTCCACCACTGTTTAGTGCATCTTCAACGTTCTCAGCTAATTTTTGAGTGTTGGTAGTAGAAAGGTTTAAATAGATAATTCTTTCGATAGCAATTGCCAACCCTAGAATTAAACAAAGAAGTACAATTCCCATAAACTCAGGACCTCCTTCGATAAAACGTTGTTTTAAATTTTGATGCCATCCTACAGACTCTTCGGAAGCTGCCGCTGCTTCTTCCTCCTGAATAATAGTTACAGTGGCCGCCGTTACCAATGCCTGTACATTAGTAGGCAGGGTTTGTGCAGCTGTTGCATTTGCGTTCATGGATCCCGCAAAAACGAATGCAGAAATCGCCAAAATAGAAAATAATTTTTTCATTGCTATCGACTTAAAGTTTGATTTTAGTTAAAGGTTTAAAGATATAAAATAATTTAGTTAATCTCCAAGAATAAAATTTGTTCTACGCCCGTAATCACTATAATTTCGAGCTAATGCCTTCAATATAAGTTGAAATGTAATCTTACGATACAAAGTACATTAATTTTATTGTTATCCCTGCCAATTTTGAACTAATTTCTTTTGAAACTCTTTCACACAAAATTGGGGCTCTCTTGTTCTATAGAACTAACACGCATCTTCAACAACACCTAGCGCCCTTTACTATGGAAAGTTCTATATAACGAGTGCCGGCAATACATTACAGAACATCCGCTGCGCGGCTTATAGTTGCTCACGCAAAAATTTGCTTAAGCACACTCCTGTGGATTATCGCTCCGCCTTCGGCGAACCGATGATCCCAAATTGAATGCTGGCAATACATTACAGAACATCCGCTGCGCGGCTTTCATTTGCTCACGCAAAAATTTGCTGAAGCACACTCCTGTGGATTATCGCTCCGCCTTCGGCGAACCGATGATCCCAAATTGAATGCTGGCAATACATTACAGAACATCCGCTGCGCGGCTTTCATTTGCTCACGCAAAAATTTGCTGAAGCACACTCCTGTGGATTATCGCTCCGCCTTCGGCGAACCGATGATCCCAAATTGAATGCTGGCAATACATTACAGAACATCCGCTGCGCGGCTTTCATTTGCTCACGCAAAAATTTGCTGAAGCAAGCTTCGACAAATTTTCTTATTCGCAAATGTATTCGCAGAGAGGAAGGGATTCGAACCCTCGATACGCTTTTGGCGTATACACACTTTCCAGGCGTGCGCCTTCGACCACTCGGCCACCTCTCTATTACATTAATTTGACGGGCTCGCCAAAGGGGTGGCAAATAACAAAAAAAAATGAGTCAAAACAACTATTTCCACTGTTAATTTATACCATTTCCCCGCGTAGGGAAGTTTCAAATATTGTTTTGAAACTCTTTGGTGAGACCTTCTGACCTAACAGGTACATCAACTTAGCTAAGGCAGCTTCGGTCGTGCAATCTTTTCCCGAAATGACACCCATCCGTTTTAGTTCAATACTGGTTTCATACATCCCCATAGCCACGCTTCCGCCGGAACATTGGGTTACATTTATTACAGGAATTCCTCTTCCGATCAAATCTTTTAATGCGCGAATGAACCATTCTTCGTTGGTAACATTCCCACTGCCGTAAGTTTCTAGCACAAGTCCCTTTATTTCAGGATAATTGAACAAATGTAAGACCGTCGTTTCATCAATACCGGGAAACATTTTTACTAAAAGAATGTTCGATTCCATCGTTTTATGAACGCGTAATTTCTTTCTTCTGTTGGGTCGGTATAAGGCCTCATTATTTATTACGAGATGTACACCACTTTCCACGAGGGCAGGATAGTTTAAGGAGGCAAATGCTTCAAAATGTTCGGCATTTATCTTTGTTGTCCTGTTAGCGCGGTATAATTTATATTCAAAATAAAGGCAAACTTCGGCTATCTTAGAATGTCCCTTTTCTCGCAAGGCTGCGATTTGAATGGAAGTAATTAAATTCTCCTTTGCGTCTGTACGCAAGTCACCTATAGGCAATTGAGAGCCTGTAAACACCACCGGTTTGCTTAAATTTTCCAACATAAAACTAAGCGCAGAGGCAGTGTACGACATGGTATCGCTTCCGTGAAGCACCACGAAACCATCAAAAGCTTCATACTGCTCCTCGATGATGGTGGCAATATCTGCCCAATAGCCGGGATTCATATTAGAACTGTCAATAGGTTGTTTGAAACTGGTCGTTGCAATGGTACAATCCAACAGTTTTAATTCCGGAATGTGTTTTAAAAGGTCCTTGAAATTAAAATTACGCAAGGTGCCGGTTTCAAAATCCTTGATCATCCCAATGGTTCCCCCTGTATATATTAGGAGTATGTTCGCTTTTGTATCCATAGGCTTCTTAGACTATTTTATTGGTTTATATGCCGAAGACTTCTTTCGAATTGGCTGTGGTAACAGCTGCGACCTCAGCTTCAGAACATCCGTAGAGCACTGCCACTTTCTTGCAAATTAATGAAAGATAGCTGCTTTCGTTGCGTTTTCCTCTGTAAGGCACAGGCGCAAGGTAAGGTGCATCAGTTTCTAATACGATATGCTTTAGGTCGATCTGGTTCAAGAACGTATCCACCTTACCATTCTTAAACGTAATTACGCCTCCTATTCCTAATTTCATATTATAAGAGATCGCTCGCTTTGCTTGTGATAAGGTTCCGGTAAAACAGTGAAAAATTCCGAAGAGATCATCACCCTTCTCCGTTTCCAATACCTCAAAGATCTCATCGAACGCTTCTCTGCAATGGATCACTATAGGAAGCTTATATTTTTTGGCAAGTTGTATTTGATGTCGAAATGCTTTTTTTTGAAGTTCGAGTGTGGACGTATCCCAATACAGGTCAATCCCGATTTCTCCTACCGCGTAGAACTTCCTTTTTTGGAATTGTGCTTCGACGTGACGAAGCTCGTTATCAACATTTTCCTTCACCGAAGTTGGGTGCAATCCCATCATTAAAAATACCTTTTCCGGATGTTGCTGTTCTAAAGTATACATCGCTTTGGTGTACGTACTGTCGATTGCAGGTATAAAAAACCTTTTTACCCCGGCATCCATGGCGCGCTCCATCATTGCTTTACGGTCTTCTTCAAAAGCCTCACTGTATAAATGCGTGTGGGTATCTGTTAACATGATGGCAAAGCTAACTATTTTGTTCCCTATCTTTGAAAAAAATTGTGTGATGCAACTAAGAAATTTACTAGAAACCAAGGGTTTTTACAGAATTCCTTTGAAAAAACTGAAATCGGGACACTATTGCTTTCAAGTTAAGATCAACAAAAATGTGGGGGTCTTTATTTTGGACAGTGGTGCTTCAACCAGCTGTATTGGTTTTGAAAGCATTGAATACTTTCAGTTAAACAATGAAAAAAGTGATGTAACCGCAGCCGGAGCAGGTGCCGTAAATATGAAGACTGAAGTTGCACGCAACAATCACATTGCCATTGGCCTTTGGTCCACAAAGAAGGTAGATTTTGTATTGTTCGACCTTTCACATGTAAATGAAGCCTTGCGGCAAGTGGAAGAAGGGCCGGTTCACGGTATTATAGGAGCCGATTTCCTAAAAGATGTAAGAGCCGTGATCGATTATGGCAGAAATTGCCTGTATGTCAAGTAGAAAAAGCGAAATATTAACAGTTTACTTTAAAAAAACTTGTTACTTTTAAATAGTACCTAACAACCTAACAAATTTTGATTAAATTCCTGGCTCTTCTCGTCATTAGCTTTTTATACCCTTATTTTGGGTATACTCAGGATATTGGGTATTATCAAAAGGCCGCAGATACAGCACGCGATCCTCTTGTAAAGTTGGAAATGCTCGATTCGGTTATTATAAATTCCTTTCGCAGAAAGGACGATGACAGTTTTGTACAATACAGTCTTGAGTATATTGATCTGGCAAAGGACCTAGACAGTATAGAACAGGCCGCCCGCAAGGCTATGAACCTACAGTTCATTCTAACTAATAAAAAAAACAAACCCAAGAAGGCTGTTTCGGTTATCAATGGTGTTTTAGCGCACAAGTATAAGATCAAAGACAGTTTTTTGTTAGGGGGTTTGTATCTTAAAAGAGGAGGTGCCAACTACCGCATAGATCTTAAAGAAGCTATTGAAGATTATACCCTGGCCTTGGAAAATTTTTCTAAGGAAGGTGATTCTATTTATGTTGCCGATGCGTACCTGTTTCGAGGACAGGCATATTCAAATTTGGGAAATTTTGTGCCGGCAGGTGAGAGCTATAGAAAAGCCTATGATTATTACGAGGCGTTAAAGGATTATCCGTATATGGTACATGCGCAGCAAGGGATCATCACTATGTTCAGCATGAATGGATTCTATGAGAAAGCCCTTGAAGAGCGTGAAAAAATTATTAAGAAGTTACAGGACCTTAAACTCAACGATTATATTGCCTTAGAATATTACAATCAAGCTCTCGATTTTAAAAAGATGGGTGAGAAAGAGCTTCAGTTGGAATACCTCAACAAAGCTGTTGCCATTCTGGACCAATCTTCTTCCGAAGAACGAGACCTTCTTCAATCCATTTATGTTCATGCAAAATTGGTAGAATATTACTCCACCGAAAAAGACATCGAAAAGGCTACAGAACAAATGAAATTGTTGCAAAAATGGTTTGTAAATATTGATGATCTCAACACACAGGTAAGTTTTTACGGAGCGTTGGCACATTATCATTTTGCGCTGGGCGATCTCGATACGGCGCTGAAATATGCGAAGTTAAAGCTGGCGGGCTCCAAATCGTATAATTATATGGACGCCATCCTAGACTCCTACGGTCTGTTAGCCAAGATCTACGCTGAAAAGGGAGACTACAAGAAAAGCCTGGAAAGCAGGGATGCATATACGTCTATAAGCGATTCCATTTACAATCGAAGTACTGCAAATGCTTTGGCCTATTACCAAACCTTGTATGAAACTGAAAAAAATGAAAAGGAACTCGTTGAAAAGAACACAAACATACAACTACTGGAAAAAGACAACGAAGCCTTTAAAAAAGTGGTTGCCTTTTCCAGTTTGGCCGTTCTCTTGTTATTTGGGTTGATCTTGCTTTTTAGAAATCAGCAAAACTTGAAGAACAATAAAGACCTTCAAGAAAAATTTAGTCAAAAATTACTGGTCTCTCAGGAAGAAGAACGAAAAAGGATCTCTAAAGACTTGCACGATGGCCTTGGCCAGCGACTTCTCCTGCTTAAAAATAAAGTGATTTCCAATGGGGATGATGATACCAAGAAAATGGTCGACAGCGCCATTGATGAAGTTCGTACCATATCACGTGACCTTCATCCGTTCCAGCTTCAGGAGATGGGAATCACCAAAGCGATACAACACACACTTACCCAAATCGATGAGAACACTACCCTATTTATCTCTTCGGAAATAGATAATATAGACGATCTGTTTACACCGGAGCAAGAAGTTAATATATACCGAATTGTTCAAGAGAGTTTGAACAATGTAATAAAGCATGCCAAAGCGGAAGCAAGTAAGGTTGCTATCAAGAAACTAACCAACAATATTGTAATCTCGATTCGTGATAATGGCAAAGGCTTCGATTTTGCTGAAAAGTTTCAAGACACACGCTCGCTGGGATTAAAAACCTTGCTTGAGCGAACCAAATTCCTAAAGGGTCAAATGAAGGTACAATCCAAGATCAATGGAGGGACTACTTTAGAATTTCAATTTCCTGTATAATGAAAAAAGACACCATTATTATTGCAGACGATCATCCGCTCTTATTAAAGGGGCTGAATGATTTTTTGGTGGAAAAAAAGTACAACATCATAGGAAGTGGAAATAACGGTCGCGAAGCGTATAATCTAATCACTAAATTAAACCCTGACATTGCAATTTTAGACATTCAAATGCCCTTTATGTCGGGTTTAGAAATTGCGCAAAAATGTAAGACCAATTGCTTGGACACCAAGATCATTTTAATTACACTTCACAAAGAGAAGGAATTGTATGAGCAAGCGCAAGACCTCAATATCTTTGGATATGTTCTTAAAGAGTTTGCTTTAGAAGAAATTGAGACATGCATTAAAATGGTTTCTGAAGGTAATCCATTCTTTAGTCCTAAAATAAAAGAACTGCTGGGCGACAACAATGTAGAAAATGAAGCACTGAAAGACCTGACCCCTTCCGAAAAGAAAATATTAAAGCTTATTGCAAACGACAAAACCAATAAGGAGATCGCCTCCCTTCTTTTTATTTCGTATCGAACCGTCGAGAAACACCGAAGCAATATCATCTCAAAACTCGCTTTGGAACACAAGACCAACAGCCTTCTCATTTGGGCTAAAGAGCATCACGATAAGCTTATATAAGTCTTGTTCTTCAATTATTTATCCAATTTACGTGTTTACACGTATTTCAAATTTGTCAATAATTTCTCACTTTTACCCTATGAAAGATTCGATGTTGATAAGCGAAGAAAAACATAAGAAGGACCGGGGCAAAAAAGTTGTTGTGGTGCTTCTGGTTATTTTCATCGTCGCCATCGTCTTACTAAACGTAATAAATTATTTTGTTTCTTATAAATAAGTTTTTGATTAGAATTTCAACTAACTAATCTAATGAAAAAACCCGGTGCAGTTGCATCGGGTTTTTTATGTTTAAAAGGCTTATAAACTACAGTTCCAAGGCTTTCTTTATGTCATTATTCATAAGCAGTTCTGTAGGATTCTCCAATGCTTCTTTTACAGCAACCAAGAATCCAACAGATTCTCTTCCATCGATAATTCTATGATCGTAGGATAACGCAACGAACATCACTGGTGCAATGGCAATGGCGCCATCCCGCACCACGGCACGTTCTACAATGTTGTGCATCCCCAGGATCCCCGATTGAGGCGGATTGATAATTGGGGTCGACAACATACTTCCAAAGACTCCACCGTTGGATATGGTGAAGGTCCCTCCCGTCATTTCATCAACAGTGATCTGTCCGTCTCGTGCACGTATTGCCAATCGTTTTACTTCGGCTTCGACACCTCTAAATGTTAGATTCTCTGCATTGCGAATTACCGGCACCATAAGACCCTTTGGACCCGACACAGCAATAGAGATGTCCTTAAAATCATGTTTTATTTGGTAGTCACCATCGATCATGGAGTTAACATCCGGGTACAGGTCTAAAGCGCGAACTACCGCCAAGGTGAAAAAAGACATGAAGCCTAGGCTTACCCCGTGTTTTTCCTTGAATTTTTCCTTGTACTCTTCCCGAATTTCAAAAATAGCGCCCATGTCTACTTCATTGAAAGTAGTAAGCATGGCAGTCTCATTCTTAGCCGCCACCAATCGCTCCGCTACCTTACGGCGAAGCATGGATAATTTTTTGCGTTCTGTTCCGCGTCCTCCTGCGCCCGGTGTTCCCATGGACGGTGTGGCGTTTTCGGCATCGCTTTTAGTGATTCTTCCATCTCTGCCCGATCCTTTCACGCTAGAGGCATCGATTCCTTTTTCAGAAAGTATCTTCTTGGCAGCAGGCGAGGGTGTACCTGTTGCATAACTCTTTGTATCCTGTGCCTGTGATTGCGTCGAGGATTTAGAAGGCGTTTCGGCTTTGGGTGCGGCCTTCTCTCCTGTATCCTTTTGCTTGGCATTCTGTTTATCCAGATCCGGGGCAGCATTTTCTCCCCCCGACTCATCACCCGGATTTTTATAGGTTTCTATATCTTCTTTTCCGTCTGGTCGCTCAGCTTCCGTGTCAATTAGGCAAACGACTTCACCCACGGCCACGGCATCCCCTTCTTCCGCCTTTAGTGTAATAATTCCACTGGCTTCAGCCGGAAGTTCTAAGGTCGCCTTATCACTGTCTACTTCTGCAATGGCTTGGTCCTTTTCCACCCAATCACCATCGGCAACGAGCCACTGTGCTATTTCTACTTCGGTTATGGATTCTCCCGGAGATGGGACTTTCATTTCTAATGCCATAATATATCTATTTTCCTAATAGGAGTTTTTATTCTATTCTTCTTCGCGATTGAAAACACTTTCAATCACTTTAGAGTGACGCAATTTTGAACGTACACTGCTTCCTGAGGCAGGTGCTGCATACATTTTTCTACTACATACTCTAAAATTCTTGGCCTCTTCAAAATGCAGCAATATATGCGCATAGGCTCCCATATTTCTGGGTTCCTCCTGTGCCCATACCACATCTTGAGCATTCTTGTATTTTTTAATGATTTCCTTCATGCCCTCTGTTGGCAATGGAAACAATTGCTCCACCCGCACCAGTGCAACATCCATTCGATCTAATTCCTCTCTTTTTTCCAGAAGGTCGTAATAGAATTTACCTGTCACAAAAACCAATGAAGTAACCGATGCGACCTTTACATTGGCATCATCAATAATCATTTGGAAAGACCCATTGGCCAATTCTTCTTTGGTGGAAACCACTTTGGGATGTCTTAGCAAACTCTTGGGCGTAAACACAATAAGTGGTTTACGGTACTGTACTTTCATCTGTCTGCGCAGTAAGTGATACATGTTGGCAGGAGTTGTACAATCTGCTACAAACATATTATCCTTTGCACATAATTGAAGATATCTTTCCATGCGTGCCGAGGAATGTTCGGCGCCTTGTCCTTCGTATCCGTGAGGCAATAACAACACCAATCCGTTTTGCAATTTCCATTTGTCCTCAGCAGCCGAAATGTATTGGTCGATCATGATCTGTGCTCCATTGCTAAAGTCACCAAACTGTGCTTCCCACAGGGTGAGTGTCTTCGGACTTGCCATCGCATATCCGTAATCGAATCCAACAACGCCATATTCCGAAAGCAACGAATTGTAAATATAAAAGTCTCCTTGCGCGTCCTTCAACTCATTCAGCAATACTATTTCTTCTTCACTTTCCTCCACTTTAAGGACGGCGTGACGGTGTGAGAAGGTTCCCCTTTCTACATCCTGTCCACTCATGCGCACATCATAGCCTTCCTTTAAAAGGGTTCCGTAAGCCAAGAGTTCTCCCATGGCCCAATCCAGCTTATTGTCCTCAAAATACATCGTATGTCTCGCTTCAATAAGTTTGGATATCTTCCGCAAGAATTTCTTATCCTTCGGCAGTTGGGTAATCACTTTAGCGATGTCGGTAAGGGTATCCAATTCTACTCGGGTATCGACCGCTTCCATCATCGTGTCCTCTTCGGCATAGATATATCCCTGCCACTCATCCTGCATAAAGGCCGTGATCTCGGTCTTTTCTTCTTTTCTGGAATCTTCCAGGTTCTCTTCCAGTTTGTCCTTATACTCTTGTTCTAATTTTGCCGTATACCCTTCATCAATAAGACCTTCTTTAAATAACTTTTCGGCATAGATATCGCGCGGGTTATTGTGTTTGGCAATGGCCTTATAAAGTTTTGGTTGTGTAAATCTGGGCTCGTCTCCTTCATTGTGACCGTACTTTCGGTATCCCAACAAGTCGATGAATACATCACGTCCAAATTCCATTCGGAAATCCAACGCGAACATCATGGCATGCACCACTGCCTCGGCATCGTCTGCGTTAACATGCAGTACGGGTGACAATGTAACTTTTCCAACGTCGGTACAATAGGTAGAAGATCTCGCGTCCAAATAATTGGTAGTAAAACCAATTTGGTTATTTACCACAATATGAATTGTTCCTCCTGTCTTATACCCGTCCAACTGTGCCATTTGAATGATCTCATAGACCAATCCTTGTCCGGCAATGGCGGCATCTCCGTGCACTATAATTGGCAACACGGCCATCGGGTTGTCTTTATGGTGATCGTCCTGTTTTGCACGGGCGATCCCTTGAACGACTGCTCCTACCGTCTCCAAGTGAGAGGGGTTAGGTGCAATATTTAAGTTGATTTCCTTTCCCGAATGGCTCTTTCTTTTTGAAGTCCAACCCAAATGGTACTTTACATCACCGTCGAATATATCTTGAGCATAGTCCTTCCCGTCAAATTCACTAAAGATGTTCTTGGCACTTTTACCGAAAATATTGGTCAAGGTACTAAGTCGGCCCCTGTGAGCCATCCCCATTACAAACTCTTCGACACCTTTCTCTGCCGCCCCCTCAATGAGCGCATCCAGCGCCGGAATCAAGCTTTCCCCACCTTCAAGTGAAAATCGCTTCTGCCCCACATATTTAGTATGTAAGAAGGTTTCAAAAGAAACGGCTTCATTTAATTTTTTAAGAATATGCTTTTTCTGTTCCGCTGTGAACTTGGGCTGATTATCGTTAACATTCAGCTTCTTTTGGATCCATTCGATTTCTTCCGGTTTTCGAATGTACATATATTCAATCCCAATAGAATCACAGTAGATACTCTTTAAATGCCGAATAATCTCTTCTAAGGTGGCTTCACCAATCCCCAGAACTTCTCCCGCCTTAAAAGAGGTGTTTAGATCGCCTTGAGAAAGACCGAAATTCTCAATATCCAAGGTTGGCGTATATTTTCTACGTTCCCGAACCGGATTGGTCTTGGTGAACAAATGCCCCCGGGTTCGATACCCGTCGATTAATTTAAGGACTTGAAATTCCTTAAGTACTTTTTGAGATCCGTCTGTACCCTCTTGCTCAATTCCCAAGGCTTCCAGAGAACCATTCTCGATGCCAAAATCGAACCCTTGAAAAAAGGCACGCCAACTAGGCTCGATACTGTCTGGAAATTGTAAATATTTATCGTAGAGTTCTGCGATATACGCCGGGTGAACCGCATTGAGAAATGAAAATCTATCCATAATAGGAATAAAGTGGTCTTTTTACTAAAAACGTTACAAAAGTACAACAAATCCATAAACTACCTGATTGGAATGTATATATTTATAAGAGAAAAGTCTTAAATATTTCCTAATGAAAAATGCCTTTAAAACACCCCATCGAGGCGCGGTCCTTACTGTTTTAACCTTGCTTATTTGCTTGTCAATATCTGCACAAGACGCCCCACCTTCATTTTGGGCTAAGGTGCGTTATGGAGGAGGACTGGGACTTAGTGTAGGTAATGGTTTTTTTGGAGGAACACTTGCTCCCGGTGCAGTCTATGAATTCAACGAGCAACTAGCCATGGGGTTGGGAACATCTTTCACCTATAATTCGCAAAGGAACTTCTATAATTCCACTATTGTTGGCGGAAGTCTCATTGGACTGTACAATGTAATTCCGGAGATACAGCTATCGGCAGAATTTGAAATGCTGAATGTTTCACGCTCCTTCGAGGCCGGACTGGGATTGGAAAATGACCTGTATTGGTACCCTGCCTTGTTCACCGGCGCAGGATTTCGGACAGGTACTTTTACAGTAGGTATTCGGTATGATGTATTGTACGATGAAGAAAAAAGTATCTATATAAGCCCTTGGCTACCCTTTGTAAGATTCTATTTTTAGACGGTTCGTTGCATTAACCAATCGCCAAAAGCACGCAATGTTTGTTTTTTTTCTTCTGAAAGCTGAATAGTTTCGAGCACATCATACGCTTTGTTGGTATACATTTCTATTTCCTTCTGAATGGCTTCGGCCGCGCCGGAAACTTCAAAGATGCCTTTCACGGTCTCTATCTTGTCTGAAGGATCGGCAGGTGAAATACTGTATAAATGTTGCAAGGCCTCTGCTTCCGAAGGAATACTGCGCGAAACCGCCGTCAAGTATAAAAAAGTCTTTTTATTGGTAATAATATCACCCCCGGACTGCTTTCCAAAGGTCTTTGGGTTTCCAAAGACATCCAAGTAGTCATCCTGTAGTTGAAAAGCGATCCCTAAATTGCGTCCAAATGCGTAGATGGAATCCCGGCAACTATCTGAGGCATTTGCAACTATGGCCCCCATCTTCATGGCGGCACCTAGCAACACCGCAGTTTTATAGTCGATCATTTGAATGTATTCCGAAAGGGTAACGTCGTCTCTTGTTTCGAAGTCGACATCGTATTGCTGACCTTCACAAACCTCCAAAGCCGTCTTACTGAATAATTTCGCCAATTCCCGAAAAAGAGGTGCTTCGTATTCTTCAAACAGTTGATACGCTAAGATCAACATGGCATCGCCGGAAAGGATACCGGTATTGAGGTCCCATCTCTCATGCACGGTTTGTTTACTTCTGCGCAACGGTGCATCGTCCATGATATCATCATGGATCAATGAAAAATTATGAAATAATTCAACGGCCAAAGCAGCATTCATGGCCTTGTTAAAATCGGTTCCGAAGAAATCACAGGTAAGCAATGTTAAAATGGGACGTAACCGTTTCCCACCCAAAGAAATTATATAGTGAATAGGTTCGTACAATTGCACGGGTTGCTTGATGGCAACAGACGCCTGTAATTGTTTTTCGAGCGCCTCACTGTATACTTTTAATACCTCCATTCAAAAAGAATATTTGCCGCTAAAATACGAGTTGAGGCCGAGAACAAACATAAATAATTGATAAAATGAACTAAAATATGCCACCGGATCTCATGTTAAATTATTGTAAAACTTTGGAAACTTTTATTGTTTTTATAGTTTCCACGTTGTACATTTGCCGTCGTTTATGAAAGAAAAAATTATTCAAAAAGCATCAGAGCTATTCTTGAACCTTGGTTTTAAGAGTGTTACTATGGACGATATAGCCAATGAGATGGGTATTTCCAAAAAAACCATTTATACACACTTTAACAATAAAACCGAACTTGTTCTTGAAGCAGTACTTGCCGTTTTTCATGAGATCACGTGTGGAATCGATCATATACAGGCGTTACAAAAAAATCCTATTGAAGAGCTGTACGAGATAAAGAAGTTCGCTTTACAACAACTCAAGAACGAAAAGTCCTCGCCACAATATCAATTACAGAAGTACTATCCAGAGATTTTTGCAACGTTAAAGGAGCGACAGTTCGAAAAAATGGCCAGTTGTACCTTATCCAATCTGAAACGAGGTGTTGCTTTGGGTCTGTATCGGGAAAAGTTGGATATTGAATTTGTCTCACGTATCTATTTTATTGGAGTAAGCGGCATTAAAGACGACCATTTATTTCCCTCATCACAGTTCCCGAAAGCAAAACTCATGGAGGATTATTTGGAATATCACCTTAGAGGGATCGTAACACCTCACGGACTTAAAATTCTCAATCAATTTATAAATCAACAGACCAACTAATGAAGTATTTTTTCATGCTACCTGCTTTTTTGCTGCTTCATTCACTAAGTAGCGCACAACAAAGAGAACCCTATAGTTTTACCTTGCAGGAGGCAATCACATTTGCCTTAGACAGCAACTATACGGCGCTCAATGCACGGCGTGATATTGCCAAAGCTATTAAACAAAAATGGGAAACCACAGCCAGCGGATTACCTCAGATTAGCGCCGATATTGCCTATCAAAATAATTTAAAGCAACCCGTCACACTCATCCCGGGAGAAATAGCCGGTGGAGATCCCGGAACCTTCGTACCCGTCACTTTTGGCACCGAACAAAATGCATCGGCCACCGCTACGCTCAACCAACTTATCTTTGACGGTAGTTATTTGGTCGGGTTGCAAGCAGCGCGTGCTTTTTTGGATTTTTCTGAAAATGCGGCAGAAAAAACCAATTTGGAAGTGAGAAAAGGTGTCATCAATGCGTACGGCAGTGTATTACTTTCCGAAGAACTCATTGCCATTTTCGAGAAGAATAAAACCACACTTGAAAAGAACCTTTACGAAACCCGAAAGATCTATGAGAATGGCCTCACCGAGGAAGAAAGTGTCGAACAATTGGAAGTAACGTTGCTCGATGTTGAAACGCAACTAAACAATGCTCAACGCAGTGCTAGTATTGCCCGACAAATGTTTAATGTAGCATTAGGAATTGATGTGTCTGCCAAGGTGGTCTTTGAAGATTCCTTAGATCAATTGGCCAAAGAGTATACGCAGCTAGGCTTTTTGGACCGTACGCTTAACGTTGAAGAAAATGTAGACTACAAGATCGCATACAATTTAACCGAGCAACGCTCCCTGGAGTTAAAATTGGAAAAAAGCAAGGCCCTGCCTCGTATCACAGCTTTTTTAAACTACGGAACAATGGCCAATAGTGACGATTTTACCTTTTTTGATAATGATCAGCGCTGGTTCCAGTCGTCCATACTGGGTGTAAATATGAATATCCCGATCTTTAGCAGCGGAATGCGGGCGGCAAGGACGCAACGTGCAAAAATAGCTTTGGACCAAGCAGAAACGCAATTGGAACAAACCATCCAAACGGTCCGATTGGAAGTAAATTCGGCTAAGAGCAACTACCAATTCGCTATTGAAAATTATGAGAACGCCAAGAAGAATCTTGCTTTGGCCGAGCGTATTGAAGGAAAGAACCAAGTAAAGTTCACCGAAGGCCTTAGTACTAGTTTTGATCTTCGTCAAGCACAAACGCAACTTTACACGGCCCAACAACAATATTTTCAAGCCATGCTTGAAGTAGTCAACACCAAGGCAAATTTAGAGACCCTGTTAAATACACCGCAATTAAAATCATTAGAATAACCAATCATACTGAAATACCATATCCATGAAAAAATTATTCATACTACTTGTAACTACCTTGGCCATTACCTCTTGCGGAGGTGATTCGAAGTCGGTGGAAAGCATTGTCGAATCCGGAAATTTGGAGGAGATCCGTGCTAAGCGTGCAGAGATCGTGCTTCAACAACAAGAGATCAACCAACAACTAGACGAGATCGATGCGGCTCTCTCTCGATTGGATACCGTAAAAAAACTTCCTTTGGTAACTGCTTTTGCGGCGAAGCAGGAAACATTCGATCACTTTTTGGAATTGCAAGGGAGTGTTGAGACAAAGAAGAACATACTGCTATACCCCGAATATTCCGGACTTCTCACCAGAGTCTATGTAAAGGAAGGACAACGCGTGTCTTCCGGTCAGTTACTGGCATCCATCGACGATGGAGGACTCTCACAGCAGTTGGCACAAATGGAAGTGCAAGCCGATCTTGCCAAAACAACATTTGAACGTCAGCAGCGGTTGTGGGAACAAAAGATTGGCAGTGAGATTACATTTCTACAGGCAAAAGCCAGTTACGAAGGTCAGCAAAAAATGGTGAATCAAATGCGCTCTCAAGTGGCGAAAACCAACATTCGAGCTCCCTTTTCGGGCATCATCGACGACGTTCTTACCGAACAGGGTACCGTAGTTTCTGCGGGACAAACTGCTGTTTTCCGACTTGTAAATCTAGGTGACATGTATATCCAGGCCGATGTTCCGGAAGGGTATCTCCCCAATATTTCTGAAGACAAGGATGTAGAAGTCTATTTCCCGGTTCTAGGAGAGACAGTAACCACCAAAGTTGCGCAGGTTGGGAATTACATCAACCCCAACAACCGAACCTTCAAGATCGAGATCAATGTTCCTAATAAGAACGGAAACATAAAACCCAATCTTACGGCCAAGGTAAAGATCAACGACTACACCAATTCTGAAGCTATTCTTGTACCTCAAAGTGTTATTTCAGAAAATGCCAACGGTGAGCAATACGTATATGTCACGACCACGACAGCTAGCTCAAATGAGGCGGTCGCAAAACGTGTGATCGTTGAAACCGGAAAAACTCAAGGAGACTATGTGGAAGTTTTGAAAGGTTTAAAGGATGGTGACACCATTATAAAAGAAGGAGCCCGAAGTGTAAAAGATGGTCAGCTAGTGGAACTTAAAAGTATAGAAAACAATGAGTAAAAAACAAAAGAGTGTCGATAAAGAGTTCCGTCTTTCTTCCTGGGCGATCGATAATAAAACGACCATTTATGTAATGATCGGCATCATCTTGGTATTAGGTTTTTCGGCCTACAGTAGTATGCCTCGTGAGAGTTTTCCCGAAATAAAGGAAACCAAGATCTATATAAGCACTCCGTATCCCGGAAATACGGCCGAGGACATTGAACGGCTTATCGTTGATCCGTTAGAAGACAAGTTGAAGAACATCAGTAACGTTGTAGAGATCATTTCCACCTCTCAGGAAGATTACGGGATCATTACTGTTGAATTTGATGAGGACATCACGGTAGAGGAAGCCAAACAAAAGGTGAAGGATGAAGTAGACAGTGAAAAAGCAAGTGAAGATTGGCCTACCTTCAACAATGCCAAGGTAGAACCTAATGTCTTCGATCTAAATTTTTCTGAAGAAGCGCCCATTAGTAATATTAATATTAAAGGAAACTATCCTACTGAAAAGCTAAAGGAGTTTGCTGAATATTTAGAAGATGAGATCGAGGACCTCCCGGAGATCAAACAAGCTGATATACGTGGTGCCCAAGACAAAGAGGTGGAGATTGCCGTGGATATTTATAAAATGATGGCTGCTCAAGTGAGTTTTGATGATGTGATCAATACCATTCGCAATGGTAATATGACACTTTCGGCCGGAAATTTGGTAACCAGCGGACAGCGCAGAACCATTCGAATATTAGGGGAAGTAGAACAGCCCCGTGAGTTGAATGATTTTGTCGTGAAGTCGCAAGACGGGGCAGTTTATTTAAAGGACATCGCTATGGTTCGTTTTAAAGAAGAAGAAAAAACTACCTATGCCCGCGAATTTGGGGAAGGGGTTGTGATGCTAGACGTCAAGAAACGCGCCGGAAAGAACATGGTGGAAGCCGCACAGAAAATTGAGAAGATCGTAGCCGAGGCGCAGGTAAACGTCTTCCCTTCCGATGTTGAAGTTACTATTGCAAACGACCAGTCCGTAAAGACCTTAAATCAGGTTGATGATTTAGTCAACAATATCATTTTTGGGATCATCCTAGTGGTTACTGTCTTGATGTTCTTTTTAGGATTCAGGAATGCGTTGTTCGTAGGTTTTGCGATTCCCATGTCCATGTTCATGTCCTTTATGATTCTTTCGGCATTGGGCTATACCATGAATACCATGATCCTCTTCGCATTGATCATGGGGTTGGGAATGCTCGTTGACAACGGGATTGTGGTTGTCGAAAATGTATATAGATTGATGGACGAAGAGGGCATGTCCCGTATACAAGCGGCCAAAAAGGGAATAGGTGAGATTGCATTTCCAATTATTATTTCAACAGCGACCACAGTAGCTGCTTTCGTTCCATTGGGCATGTGGCCCGGCGTTATGGGCGAATTCATGATCTATTTCCCCATCACTCTTTCAGTAGTATTGGGATCTTCATTATTTGTTGCTATCTTTTTCAACTCGATGCTCGTGTCTCAGTTCATGGAGACAGGAGAGAAAGAGCTTACCCGAAAGCAACTTATTCGTTTGTCCATTATTTTGGGGGGTATTGGTCTTCTTATCTCCCTATTTGGAGGGGAAATGAGCGCCCTCGGTAATCTTATGATCCTGGTTGCAATCCTTTTCTGGATCTACAAATATTTCCTGAAGCGTTGGGCGATCTATTTTCAACGAAACCTTTTAACACGACTGGAAGACAGGTATAAGCGATTCTTGGAATTTGCACTTACCGGCTGGCGCGCAGGTGCTTTTGTAGGAGGAACCTTTTTACTGCTCCTCGTGGTGTTTGGACTTTTTGGAGCTTCCGTGGCAAGTCAGCGGACCAGCGTGGAATTCTTTCCCGACAATAAGCCCAACCAGATTATTGTATACATTGAATATCCTCAAGGAACCGACATTGAGAAGACCAACGCGATCACCAAAGACATAGAAACTCGTGTCTATGATGTACTCAATGCGCCTCGTTATATGGACGATGGTTACAACTACATGGTAGAATCTGCCGTTTCTCAGGTAGGTGAAGGAGCCGGAAATCCTCAAACTGATGGGGGTTCGGCAGCCGAGATGCCGCACCGAGGGAAGATCACGGCGACCATGCGGGAGTATAAATTTAGAAGAGGAGAAGACAGTGAAGCGCTTCGGAAGCAAGTACAGGAAGCACTCAAAGGCATCTATCCGGGAGTGGCCATTTCAGTAGAAAAAGATGCTGCAGGTCCGCCTGTGGGATATCCTATCAATATTGAAATTGAAGGAAATGATTACGATGAGTTGATACAAGTAGCCGAACGGATGCGAAATTTTATCAACTCCCGAAACATCGCCGGTATCGACGAACTTAAGATAGACGTAAACAAAGGAAAGCCGGCCATGCAGGTATATGTGGACAGAGAAAAGGCTGGAGAGCTTGGCGTGTCTGCAGGACAGGTAGGAAATCAGTTGCGACGATCCCTGTTTGGGGAAAAGGCCGGTGTCTATAAGAATGATGGAGAAGACTACGATATCTATGTTCGTTTTAATGAGGAGAACAAATACAACAAAAGCGCACTCTTCAATCAAAACATCACTTTTAGAGATCAAGCGACTGGGAAGATCAAAGAAATTCCTGTTTCGGCAGTAACTACCCAAAAGAACACATCGTCCTTCAGTGCCATAAAACACAGGGACACGAAGCGAGTGGTTACTGTCTATTCGGCGTTGGAGGCCGGGTATACCGACGCAGGCGCGATCGTAAGTCAGATACAAACCGAAATGGCTAACTTTGAAGAGCTGCCGCGAAGTGTTTCTATTGACTATACGGGTCAGATAGAAGAGCAAAACAAACAAATGGCTTTTCTAATGGGTGCTTTCTTCTCGGGCCTTGGGTTGATCATGCTTATATTGATCTTTCAATTTAGTTCTATTTCTAAACCAACGATAATCATGATTGCTATTTTCTTGAGTTTCATTGGGGTCTTTGGCGGTATCCTACTTACCGGAGCGTCTTTTGTGATCATGATGACTATGATGGGTATTATTTCATTGGCGGGAATTGTAGTCAATAACGGGGTAGTACTGTTGGATTATACGCAATTGCTCATAGACCGACGCATGGTAGAATTAAAGATGGACGATTCAGAATTACTCCCTAAAGAGGAAGTGAAGGACATTATTATTAAAGGAGGAAAAGCACGTTTGCGTCCGGTGATATTAACGGCTATAACCACCGTGTTAGGACTTATTCCGCTAGCAATTGGGTTTAATATTGACTTTTTCTCGCTCTTTGCTGAATTCGATCCGAAGATCTATTTTGGCGGAGACAACGTGATCTTTTGGGGACCGTTGGCTTGGTCTGTGATCTATGGTTTGATCATTGCGACCTTCCTTACATTGATCATTGTACCTGTGTTATTCTATATGGTACACAAACTGAAGCTGCGACTTCGAAACTGGCGCTCAAAGCCTAAAACCGAGGAACCTATCCCTTCCGACTCAGCAGCTATGTAACAAAAAAACCCTTTCCGATGGAAAGGGTTTTTCTTTTTATTCATAGGTTTTTTTTTGCTACTGATTTTCAGTGAGCGGAATAGGGAATTGCTCGAAAATAGCGTCTCCCGCCCTATCGATAGGCAGTACTCCCAATCTATTGAATCTACGAAGATCGATCCATCGATGTCCTCCTTCAGCAAAGAGAGAATACCTGCGGTTGTATAAGATCTCATCTACTAGATCGGCAGGAGCAGTTCCACCTGCATAGGGGTCCAACCCGGCAGCATCTCTTATAACATCTATGGCTGCAATGGCAGCGGTAGGATTTGAAATATGATTGGCTTCAGCATATAAAAGCAATAACTCCTCGTTTCGAATGATTGCCACGGGATCTACATTACTTTGATACACGAAGACATCGTAAGACCCCGTTAAATTATCGGAGGTGAGCGGCTCATCCCGAAGCACTGCCTTATTGACTCTTTCATCTCCTGGCAAGGCGTCATCAATAAATGATGGATGTGCAATTCGGGCATTAGCTACTGTGGAATTAAGCGCAAAGAACAACGGATTGATCATATCGGCTCCAGTCAATGAAAAAGTGAAATATACCCCTTTATCCAAATTTCCTGAAAGATCCATAAATGAATTCAGAAGCAATGAATTAGCAGAGGCGTAATTCCCTCGATACACTTCAACTCTTGCTGCTAACGCTCTATTGAATTCTAAGAAATCTGAAGGCGTAGCTGCAATTGCAAAACCTGAAGGAATTGAGAATGGAAAAGTCCCACCTCCGTTCGAAAGATCCGTAGCAGCATCAGCTAGCAACTGAAATATTGTTGCTAAGGCTTCCTCATAAGGCACAAAGGGTCCCAAATTATCGGGATCTGCAACGTCAATGCGTATCCCATTCCTATATTGATGATTTAATACCATAAGCAATTCATGAGCTTTGATTGTATTTGCAAAACCACGAGTGGCTGCGATCTCCTGATTCGAAAAATCCGCTGTTGTATTCTCCAAACCGGTTAACAGCAAATTGATATCCTTAATGGTAGCATATCTGGCAGCATACGGGTTGGTTGTATAGAATGTATTATTATCTAAAACTCCCGTCAACAAATCGGCAGTCCAACGAGGATCTGAACTTTGAATTCTCCAATATTCGCGTCCTGCTACCGACATTGCGTCAACCTGTGTTCCAAGTCTTTCACGCATGTCAGACAGGGCACCTCCCATGGCCTCCTGTAGTTCCCCTCGGGATAGGTCATCACTTACCGTATCGGTAGTGGGTCCATTTAAATTCTGACCTTCTTCTACCTCACAAGAAACTGTGATTAGACCGGTAAGAATAAGTGTTAGAAATATCTTTATTATTTTCATAAGATTAATTTTTTAGATTAAAAGTCAACTTTTAGGTGAAACAAGTAGCGTTTTGAAGATGGAAACGGAGTCACCTCTACCCCTGTGGATAATCCATTGGAACCAAAGTTAGAAACCTCCGGATCGTAACTGTTGTAATCAAAAATATTGATCACGTTATTCCCAGAGAATCCAATTTTTATATTAGAAATATACCCATTGAAAGTTGATTCCAGCACTTTATTTGAAAAGGTATAGAATAGCCCAATCTCTCTCAAACGAAGATACGATGCATCTTCTACGAAGGGCGTTGCAAAACCTCCTCTAAATGCTGAAATACGAAAATCCCCATTGTTAAGTTGCCCTGAAGGGTCTAAAGTGAAATCATCGTAATCTGGACTGGTTTGCCCAAAGTCTGTCAATAAGTTGGTAAGGTTGATATTGTCACCCCCTTTTTTCCAATGCCATAAGAAGGACAGGTCAAAATTCTTATACCTTAACGAGTTGTTGAAGGTCATTTGAAAATCCGGCTCGGCGTCTCCAAGAACCACCAACTCTCCATCGGCATTGTTTCCTACAATTTGAGTGGCACTTGCTCCTTCTTCAATTCTAAAGGTTCCCAATCCTGTTCCAAATCCACCCAAGTTGAATGGGTCTACATCTAATCGAGTGATTTCGGATGTATTCTTATAGAATAATATTCCGGTATTCCATTCGAACGCGTCCCCCTGGAATACATCGGCATTGAATCCAATTTCAAAACCTCGGTTCTCTAAGTTACCTGCATTGGCAAATCTTGAAACGAATCCTGAAGAAGATTCATTGTTGGCTAATAATATAAGGTCGTCTACATTTTTATTGTAGTAAGTGAATTCTAAATTCACTCTGTTACCAAACAGTCCGGTATCAAAACCAAATTCCAATTCCTTTTGTCGTTCGGGAGAGATTGTTGGATCTCCTAAAGTACCGGGAACCACGATCCCTGGGATACCGTCGATTAACGAACTTACATAAGCAGTAAATAATGCTCCGTTTGGTGCAAAGTTCCCTGCTTCTCCATAAGCAGCTCGAATCTTGAACTGACTCCATGGTGAGCTATCATTCCAGAAACCAAAATTGTGGAAATTCACCGCAAGTGATCCTTTAGGATAATAAAAAAGCTCGTTGGCGTCGCCATTATTAGAGGACTTATCCCCTCGAACACCTACAGTGGCTATAAATTTATCCTGATAATTCACTTCCTCCTGCACAAAGAAACCGGCATCTTCCTGTTCCTGTCTAAACTGAGTTACCGCAATATTTGCTGCCTGATCCAGGTTCGTTTCCGAAGCCAAAAGGTTCGTAGCAATATTACGTACGGTATTTACACTGAAGGTTTGCTTTGTTAAACCTGCTTGTGTTGTGAAGTTCAATTCATTATCGGTAAAATAATTATGTACCAAGAATGCCGAATAGTTCGCGTCCTTGTTTTCAGTAGTGGTTAAAGCGCTTACTCCGTTCAATCCACCGTTTGATGGCTTTTGAAACTGAAGCTCTTTTGGGAAAATCGCAGTATTGACCAATTCATAATAATCCACCCCGGCTCGAAGCTGAAGTTTCAAATTAGAATTGTCGGCTCTATAAATATCAAAATCTAAAGTACCTCCTGTAATAAAACGATTGACATCTTCCCTGTTGGTCACAAGATCTCTTGTTTGTAAAGGGTTGGAACCCCCGTATGGGTTATCAGGATAATTTCCATTGGCATCAGGGAATAACTGCGCCCATGGCGGTGTAGAAGTTAAAGCAACACCAATAGTTGTTCCCGTGTTATCATTATTGAAGAATCCACGGTCTGCCGTAGAGTTTATATAATTACTGTTTACTGAGATTTTCGCACGGTCTTTAAAGAAAGTATGTTCTAGGTTCAATCGAATAGACTTTCTGTCATATCCGGTATTTTTTACAATACCAGCTTCCTCATTATTAGAAAATGCAGCGTAGAACAGGGTATTATCAGATCCGCCGGAAATATTCACAGAAGAGTTAGATATAAATCCATCTTCTCCGTATATTTCTTTCTCATAATCTGTCAAAGTTCCGTTGGCTTGGGCGGCCAAGAATAATGCTCCCTGTCCTTCACCAAAACCATTTTCTGCAATTTCAGCGGTAAAGTTTCGCTGTCCTCTTAAATTAATGATCCTGTTAAAACCAACTTCTTGAGAAAAAGAGACCTTTGTTTCTCCTCTTTTTCCCTTCTTAGTCGTAATGATAACCACACCGGCAGCAGCACGCGAACCGTAAATCGCAGCAGCAGAAGCTCCTTTCAAGATTTCAATATTTGCAATATCATCCGGATTGATATCTGCAATACGGTTCGATGGGTTGTCTTGACTGGAGGCATTTCCACCGGAGGCCGCTTGCGAAACAAAATTCAAACCTGCCGCAGAAATACTGTTGTTGTTAACGTATACCCCGTCTACAATGTACAGCGGTTGAGAATTCCCGTTAATAGAGGTAACCCCTCTAAGTTTTACTGAAATTCCCCCTCCCGGAGCTCCTGAGCTTCTGGTAACCAAAGCTCCTGCAAATTTTCCTGCCAATGCCCCATCGAGCGTTTGTGGCGGTGTTCTTCCCGCTAATTCTTCAGCTGAAATGGAGGCTACCGCATTCGCTGCATTGGATCGCTTTACCGAGGTGGCGAGACCCGTGATCACCACTTCCTCCAATGATTCAGCAGATTCAGAAATAGTAACACTCATTGGTGTCGTGCTTGATACAGACTGTTCGACCGTTTCGAAACCAATTGATGAAAATACAAGCGTTGTGGGTAAATTATTCACCGCTAGTGTGAAATTTCCATCCATGTCGGTAGTTGTGCCATTGGTAGTCCCTTTCTCAATGACATTAACAAAGGGAACAGTCTTACCGCTTGGCTCTTTTACATTCCCGGTTAAGGTGGTCTGTGCGAACAGCCAACACGGAAAAATTAAAAGTACAAACAGGAACATCCTGCTGTTTGAGTTTTTTTGTTTCATAATTATGAATTTTTGATTGTTTCTACCAAGGTAGTAAAGATTTAACCATTATTTAATATTGAAATGAATATTAACAAACAGTTTCTTAACAAGTTCTTGCGACTAAGGGTAGTAAAGTTTAAAAAAATATGGCGAATTGCTCTTTAATCTTCCTAAATTTGCACCTAATTTTTACAACACAATGTATAGAACGCATAGCAATGGCGAATTAAACGCCTCGCACATAGATACACAGGTGACGCTTGCCGGGTGGGTCCAAAAAATTAGAAATAAAGGTTTCATGATCTGGGTAGACCTTCGGGATCGCTATGGTATCACACAACTTATTTTCGATGAGGAACGCACATCAAAAAAGGTTATGGAAATTGCTTCGCAATTGGGAAGGGAATTTGTTATTCAAATCGATGGAACCGTGATCGAACGGGAATCCAAGAACCCCAATATGCCAACGGGCGATATAGAAATCCTTGTCAAGAACATCACAGTGCTCAATAAGTCACTTACCCCACCCTTTACCATTGAGAATGAAACCGACGGCGGAGAAGACCTTCGCATGAAGTACCGCTATTTGGATATCCGAAGAAAACCCGTGCGAGAAAACCTTGTGTTTCGCCATAAAGTCACCATGGCGGTTCGCAATTATCTATCGGAAAAGAATTTCGTGGAAGTAGAGACTCCGTATCTCATTAAATCTACACCTGAAGGTGCCCGCGATTTTGTAGTACCCTCTCGTATGAATGAAGGACAGTTTTATGCACTACCCCAGTCTCCACAAACTTTCAAGCAGTTGCTTATGGTAGGTGGAATGGATAAATATTTTCAAATTGTAAAATGCTTTCGGGATGAGGACCTTCGGGCCGACCGTCAGCCGGAATTTACGCAAATCGACTGTGAAATGGCATTTGTAGAACAGGAAGATATCTTAAACACCTTCGAAGGACTTACACGCCATTTACTCAAAGAAATCAATGGAGTTGAAGTCTCAGATTTTCCAAGGATGACCTACGATGAGGCCATGCGTACCTACGGAAATGATAAACCGGATATTCGCTTCGGCATGGAGTTTGGCGAATTGAATGACGTCACACAGCACAAGGATTTCAATGTATTCAATCAAGCAGAACTAGTTGTTGGCATAGCAGTTCCGGGAGGAAATAGTTTTACCAGAAAAGAGATCGATGCCCTAATCGATTGGGTAAAGCGTCCACAAATAGGCGCCATGGGCATGGTATATTGCCGCTGCAACGAAGACGGAAGTTTCAAGTCATCTGTCGATAAATTCTACGATCAGGATGATTTGGAACGATGGGCAGATATCACCGGTGCGAAGCCCGGAGATCTTATTTGTGTGCTTTCCGGAGCGGCAGATAAAGTCCGTTCACAGTTGAGTGCGTTGCGAATGGAACTGGCACAACAGCTA
Organism: uncultured Altibacter sp.; assembly: GCF_963972995.1. Classification (NCBI taxonomy): domain Bacteria; kingdom Pseudomonadati; phylum Bacteroidota; class Flavobacteriia; order Flavobacteriales; family Flavobacteriaceae; genus Altibacter; species uncultured Altibacter sp. The sequence continues at coordinate 35,796 of NZ_CAXAXI010000002.1, read as the reverse complement.
GGCCTTCGTGATCCCAAGGTTTTTGCCCCTCTGTGGGTGGTGGATTTCCCTTTGTTGGAATGGGATGAGGAAACGCAGCGGTATCACGCTATGCATCATCCATTCACGTCTCCTAAGCCCGGACAACTTGATTTGTTAGAGACCGATCCGGGTGCTGTTAAAGCGAATGCCTACGATCTTGTGTTAAACGGAAATGAGATTGGCGGAGGTTCCATACGTATTCACGACAAGGAAACCCAATCGCTCATGTTTGACTATTTAGGTTTTACTCCTGAAGAAGCCAAAGCTCAATTTGGGTTCTTAATGGATGCTTTTCAGTATGGTGCACCTCCACATGGAGGGATCGCATTTGGATTAGATCGTTTGGTTGCGATTTTAGGCGGTCAAGAAACTATTCGCGATTTCATTGCCTTTCCGAAGAACAATGCAGGGCGGGATGTCATGATCGATGCCCCGGCGCCTATCGATACTGCGCAACTTGAAGAATTAAGTTTACAGCTTAATATAAAAGGTTAAATTTAATCCTGCTTCGGCAGGATTTTTTAATACCGTAGAAATGTCTGCACAACAACGAACCTTGCTCACGCGATTCCTTATATGGCGATTGAAATATATCTCGCACAAGCAGTTTGTTTTTATCGTGAGTATTTTCGTGGGATTTCTTAGCGGAATGGGGGCGGTACTGATTAAGAACGGTACACACTTTATTCAATTACTCTTGGAAGGTAAATTAATTCAAGAATATCACAGCGCTTTCTATTTTATCTTTCCTATCATCGGATTAACACTTACCTATCTCATCCTAACCTTTATAATTCGTAACAAACCTACACAAGGAATTCCGGCCACTTTATTCGCCATCGCCAAGAAAAAGGGTATCATGAGACGATTCCAGATGTATGGCAGTTTATTGACCGCTCCCATTACGGTGGGTTTTGGAGGATCTGTGGGACTGGAAGGTCCCACCGTAGCCACCGGGGCAGCCATAAGTTCTAATGTATCCCGCCTGTTGCATATGAATCAGGCAACGCGTACATTATTGATAGGGTGTGCCGCAGCAGGTGCCATGTCGTCCATCTTTAAAGCGCCTATCGCTGCCATTATTTTTGCTATTGAAGTATTTAGCCTGGACCTTACATTGGTTTCCTTGATCCCATTGCTCTTGGCTTCGGTATCGGCAATAATTACGTCCTATTTTTTCTTCGGAAATGATATACTGCTGCCTTTTAGTATCGAGGACGAATTTTTACTGAAAGACATTCCACTATACATGCTCTTAGGCGCCGTTGCCGGATTTGTTTCCATTTATTTTACTGAAACTTATGAACGCTTTCAGAAGTTCTTTGAAAGGATCGGTTCTCCAATAAAACGACTCATAATTGGTGGTATCGGTATAGGAATTCTCGTATATTTTATTCCCCCTTTATACGGTGAAGGATTCGACGTCATCAATAATTTGGTTCAAGGGAATCCCGAAAAAGCACTCGAAAACAACTTCTTTGATCTGGACCTCAACAATGTATGGGTAACGATTGCACTATTGGGCGGACTCGTTGTTTTTAAAGTGATCGCCAGTTCACTTACGTTTGGGGCAGGAGGTGTTGGCGGAATTTTTGCCCCTACCCTTTTCATGGGAAGTATCATGGGTTATTGCTTGGCCAAAATACTCAATGCCTTGGAGTTTTTAGCCACCCCTGTTTCAGAAAGTAATTTCACCTTGGTAGGAATGACCGGACTTATGGCAGGTGTTTTGCATGCCCCATTGACAGCCATTTTCTTAATTGCTGAGGTAACGGGAGGTTACGAACTCTTCCTCCCTTTGATGATCGCCGCTGCAATTTCCTTCTCCATTACCAAATATTTCGTGCCGCATTCGGTCTATGCAATGGAATTGGGGCGTAAAGGTGAGTTGATCACACATAATAAGGATCATGCGGTGTTAACTTTAATGAATATCAAATCGGTCGTGGAACAAAATTTTGCAGTTCTCCATCCCGAGATGACCTTAGAAGCGATCGTACATCAAGCTGTGGTAAAATCGAACCGGAATATTTTCCCTGTAGTTCACCCCGACACCGAAGTGTTGGAAGGTATTATTTTGTTGGACGACTTACGTCCGGTGATGTTCGATCAATCCTTATACAAAGAAGTAACTGCCCGACATTTAATGCAGAATCCACCTGCGATTATTATCTTAGACGAAGACAAAATGACCCAGGTAATGAAGAAATTCCAAGATACAGGGGCTTGGAATCTCCCTGTTATTGCCGATGGAAAGTATTATGGTTTTATTTCAAAATCGAAACTTTTAACGGCGTACAGACGAAAACTAATTGACTTTTCAGGAAAATAATAGAATATGAAGTATGTCCTCGTTTTTTTAATGTTAGCCGCTATTGTAAGTTGCTGTATTGGGTTCTATATTCGAGAAGCAGATCCCAAAACCGGTGAGTTCCTCATTGGAATTTCCATAGCAGTCACCTTTTTTATCACCATGCCTGTATTTATCTATAGACGCTGGAAGAACAGGAGCGTAAAAGACTATATGCTTACTAAAGAGAACATCGAGAAGATGCGAAATTACACCAAGGACAAGAAGCTATAAATCAATTGGTTTTAAAAAAAATTAAGATTTTCTTAACCTTTGAGGTCATAAAAATAGTACATTTGTTCATTATTAATTTATTTTTTTATTTACAATGGAAGGAACAGTAAAGTTTTTTAACGAGTCAAAAGGTTTCGGTTTTATCACCAATGACGAAACCGGAAAAGACATTTTCGTACACGTGACCGGACTTAATGGCGAAGCCCTTAACGAAGGTGACAAAGTTGAATATGTTGAAGAAGAAGGACGAAAAGGAATGGTTGCCGCAAAGGTGCGCGTGATCCACGACTAAGATATATATCTTAACAACTGACCGAAAAAAGGCCCGCTATCAATAGCGGGCCTTTTTAATTAAGGTTGCGTTTCTCTACAAAGAAACGTTTTAACAATTGTGATGTTTCCTCGGCTAAGATGCCTCCACGCAGGGTCGTTTTAGGGTGCAACTTTGTATCAAGAGCTATACAACCACGTTGTGAATCTCTCGCGCCATATATTATTGTTGAGATCTGACTCCAAAATAGTGCGCCTGCACACATTTGGCAGGGTTCAAGCGTAACATACAATGTACAATTCGACAAGTACTTACCACCTAAAAAATTTGCTGCTGCTGTAATAGCTTGCATTTCAGCATGCGCAGTGACATCATTAAGTGTTTCTGTTAAATTATGTGCCCTTGCAATAATTTGATTGTTGATGACCACAATGGCCCCAATAGGCACCTCTCCCTTTTCATACGCAGCTTCAGCTTCTTGCAGCGCACGCTTCATAAAATAGGTGTCATCGTAAGGGGTAAGCTCGTTCATCATTTTTTTTAATCCCCGTAAAAGTACAAAAGCAAAATGTATCTTTGCAAGGTGCCACAGAAGTTATTAGAAAGTATTCAGTTTCCAAACGAACTGCGCCGTCTCGAAGGGTCAGAGCTTCCTCAATTGGCAAAAGAACTACGCGATTTCATTATTGATATTGTCGCAGTAAAAGAAGGGCACTTAGGGGCAAGTTTGGGCGTGGTGGAATTGACCATCGCCCTGCATTATGTGTTTAATACACCAAAGGATATACTCATTTGGGATGTTGGACATCAAGCCTACGGTCATAAAATACTTACCGGTAGAAAATCTATTTTTCAAACGAACAGACGGTGGAACGGACTAAGCGGTTTTCCTAAACGCAGCGAAAGTGAGTATGATGCCTTTGGTACAGGGCATAGTAGCACGTCCATTTCTGCCGCTTTGGGAATGGCCATCGCAGCGCAGTTAAAAGGGGATACAACACGACAGCATATTGCCGTGGTTGGAGATGCATCCATTGCCAGTGGCATGGCGTTCGAAGCCTTGAACCATGCCGGTGTCACCAATACCAATCTGTTGGTCATCTTGAACGATAACGCCATTGGGATCGACCCCAGTGTTGGAGCTCTTAAAGAATATCTCACTAAGGTAAACCTCGCGGAAACACCGGATACAGATAATATATTTGAAGCCTTAAAATTTAAGTACTCCGGTCCTATAGATGGACATGATCTTCCGGCATTGTTACAGACTTTACAAAATGTAAAGCAAGTACCCGGCCCTAGGCTACTTCACGTCATCACAAAGAAAGGAAAGGGACTTAAGCAAGCTGAAGAAAATCAAGTAACCTACCATGCGCCCGGTAAATTCGATGCGACCACAGGGGAATTAGCGCCTAAAAGCAATGAAGGTATCCCTCCAAAATACCAAGATATTTTTGGAATAACCCTTGTTGAACTGGCTCGTTTAAATGATACCATCATTGGTATCACTCCCGCTATGCCCACAGGAAGTTCTCTAAAATTAATGATGGAAACCTTCCCCGATCGTGCTTTTGACGTAGGGATCGCCGAACAACATGCCGTAACATTTGCTGCCGGGCTCGCAACACAAGGGTGCACGGTGTTTTGTAACATCTATTCAACCTTTATGCAACGTGCCTACGACCAATTAATCCACGATGTATGCCTGCAAGATCTCCCGGTGATCTTTTGTTTGGACAGAGCTGGACTTGTGGGGGAAGACGGAGCCACACATCATGGCATCTTTGATATAGCATACCTGCGGTGTATTCCAAATCTCATTGTATTTGCGCCTCGCAATGCTATCGACCTTCGCAATATTTTGTATACCGCCCAATTAGGACTTGACCATCCAATCGCCATTCGGTATCCTCGTGGTCACAGCGATATTCTGGAATGGCAACGACCCTTTGAAGCAATCACAATTGGAACAGGCGTTGTTGTAAAGGAAGGTGAGAAAATTGCCGTATTAAGTATTGGCACTATTGCTTCGGAAGTAATGGAAGCTATCAATATGCTGACACTTTCAGAAAAGGAAAAAATAGGAAGTTACGATCTGCGATTTGTAAAACCATTGGATGAAACTTTGTTGCATACCGTCTTTCAGAAATACAAGACCATTGTCACCGTAGAGGATGGAGTGATCCACGGAGGCTTCGGCAGTGCTATAGCCGAATTTGCCGTAAAAAATAACTATTCCAATACTATAGACCTATTGGGTATCCCCGATGTTTTTCCTGAACATGGAACCGTTCTTCAACTCAAGGATTATGTGGGTATTACTTCAGAAAAAATAAAGACAGCCCTACAAAAATATCTATAAAAAAAGAGGCCCGAAAGCCTCTTTTTTCTAAATCACTTCAATTCTATTTAATTATTAACTTCTCTGTTTGAGTTCCTGCTTGACCTTCAATGGTCACCAAATACATTCCCGCATTTAGACCTTCAGCTTGAATAGTTCCGATCGTTTGTAGCTCCAATTGTTGTGCAAACACTTTTCGCCCGTTTAGATCGAAAATAGATACGGTAACGTCTCCGGCTGGACGTCGTGAAGCGATATTAATCGTCCCTGTAGTAGGATTTGGATAGAGTACAAAATTCTTTTGAAACCCTTCTACATCTTCAACACCTAATGAACATTCTGCAGGAAGATCAAATGCCTCAACTTGGTCGGTACGGCTATTGCTGCTCCCCTGGCTTGCGCTAAAACCGCAACCTCTGCGTGCAAATGCATTCCAAATAAGACATTTGTTTGCACCTCCGTTCGTGATCTCATCGGCTTCTATAATGGCATCACGGCCATTGACAAAACCGGGACTACAATTTTGCAGCTTAAGTCCGTCGATGACTAGCTGCATCGCAATGTTATTTCCACCTGTTCCGTTGTAGACATCCGGATCGAAACCATATACATCGATAAGATCCCAAGTCATATCCCATAGCATCGTTGCCCAAACAAATCCAATCCCATGGGGTTGTGAAACGTTGTTGTTGGTATCTGCATAGGTATAATCGTTGATCGCAAAATCTGTACTATAAGGAGCTTCACGAATTCCGCCACCTTCTGTGCTTTGCCCGTTCACATAGGTTCCAATACCTCTAATATCGGTACCAGCATCGCCAGTTTCCATTGTGAGTACAAGTCCGAAATAGTCACTCCAGCCTTCACCCATTTGTTCGTCATTAAAAAGGCATGCCGGATTTGCAGGTCCTCCCGTAAGTCGGGTGGAGATCCCGTGCCCGTATTCGTGTGCAATGATTCCATTATCCAAGTCCCCGTCCAATTGCGGACCAGGGGGCACATCTTGAATGGTCCCGTTAACAGTTGCTGAAAGTAATTCGGCTATAATAGCATCGCCCACATTCTTACTTACCATGATGGCGGGAATAGTCACGCTGCCTCCTTGTGCACCCGGCCCCATCACTATGGCATCTCCCGGTTCGTTGTTTACTACAATTACAGCAATTGCTCCGGCGGTTTGAGCCGCCAAGGCTTTAAACCCAAATTCACAACTACCTCTGCGTACCACAGCGATCTTCCCGTTAATAGCTGCGGTATTTGTAATAGTATCGCAACCATCATTAGGGTCTGTAGAATCACCTGCATCGTCATCTTCAACTAGAACTAGGTCTTGCGTGATAGGTGTTGCGGTAATTGGAGCACCAAAATTCGCCGCTAATGCCACGTGGCCTCCGGCAAGAGGACCGTTGTTGATGGTAAGAAGTTCTAAATAGTCGGAGGGAGACCACAAATACATTTGCATTCTTGGATTGCTTCCTTCTACCGTAATACTGAAGTTAGCATTGTTTAATCCGCCACCATCTTGTGCGTCTGCATTCACAGAATCACTTCCTACACCACCGTTGCCATAATTGTTCTCCTGAAAGTTTCCACTTGCTTCGTCAAACCCATAATGGTACCATACATCGTGCATGATATTATTCCAATAAAAGAGGTTGGTGGTTACTGCATCTAACATATTTACGGGTGCCGTATTGAAGTCGTATGGAAAATCGAAATTGAGTCCGGCGCCACCGTCTGGTGAAGCTCCGGTCCCGTTATTGTTATTGATGTCATCCTGAGCCCATACATTATTACCTCGCGTTATGGTATACTCTGCTCCCGGAGCTCCATTGATATCATGCCACCCAAATGGAGAGGCTACTGCATTGGAAGGGTCTGCCACCAACTGTTCTGAGCCATGTGACGGACTTTCCAGTGGAAGTGGGAACACACGATATTGTGCTCCTCCCGTAGTGAATTCCACATTCGATTCTTTTTTGAACAATACACTCTCAAGCGGAGCTGCAACCTTGTTTCCATGGCTGTGTGGTGCCGTTCCAAAATTACAGCTAATAACCCAATCGTTATTTTCTAATACCGTACCCGTAACAGCGTCAATACGCATACTGTAATGATGGCTCGCATCCAAAAGATAGATCCTTAGATCCCAAGCCAATCGAACGCGCTCATCATGGGTTCTTTGGTAAACCAAGGTCACAGGAATGGCCTCCAATGAGATTCCCCCGTCTGAAAACAGATATTCATTACCATCCCGTGATAAAAGTTCCAAATTAGTCGGACTGGGAAGACCTAAGGCAGTAATCGCCTTTAAGATTGCCGCATTAGGTGTAATTGAGGGGGTTGTAGTATTTACTTTTTGCCGAAGGCCGGAAGTAAAATTGACCCCTGCATACACAACTTGACCGTTCTTTATAGCAAAACTAGAAGAGGAATTATATACGGCAATACCATTGTGTCTTTGAGAAGCATAGACATTTTCCAATTGCATACTTTTTGAAAAACTATTGGAAGTAATTTGGATGTCTGTGATATCTTCCGGCTCAAGATTCAACTGCGCCCTATTGGCACTTAAGTAAGACGTAATTTGGGTTTCGAAATTTTGAGCGACACTCATGGTTACAACCAATAGTGCTACTACATGTAGAATTTTTTTCATACTGATGTTGAAATGATTAAATGAAGTCTATTTAAATTTTGTTCTAAAAATACCGTAAAAAATTAAACAACCTAACAAATTGACCAATATTAACAGTATTCCTTATAAATTATTGAGGTTCTCCCTGTATTCGCTTGAATAGCTGTAAGGCATTCCCATCGGTAAGACCGGAGATAAAGCTACAACATACCATTAAATACGCATACACCGACTGAAGGGGCTCGTGATTTCTGTCGAAGGACTGAACGATTAAAGAATCGTAATGCGTAGCAGCATTATTAAAACTGTTCTCAAAAGCTGTTGTGTAGGTGTCCAATAATGATGTTAGGATCTGGTATCCTGCTATTTCCTTTTCTATCACTTCCGGACTTCGGTAAATCTTCTCAATACTTAACTTTAAAATATCATCGATCTGTGCTTTAAAGCGGCTTTTATCTAAGAGTGCTTCGGCAAAATCCCCTGCCAAAATCGCTTCTTCATTTTCTAAGAAAATGGCAGATGCTTCGGCAATGAGTGAATTAATTGCCAAGGAACGAAGGTAGGCCAAGCGGTCTGAAGACTGAGTGAGTTGTTGATACTTCTTGGTATTGATATGTTCCTTCACCAAATTAATAAGATATTCTAAGGCAAATTCTTCTTCTATCCAGCCAAGGTTGATTCCATCCTCAAAATCAATAATAGTATAACAAATATCATCGGCTGCCTCTACTAAAAAGGTAAGGGGATGCCTGTTATAAGAAAGATATCCCTTATCGCTTCGGTTTCCAAGTCCCAGTTCGGTTGCAATTTCTTTAAAGAATTCCGTTTCAGACTGAAACACTCCGTACTTCTTATCAGCAATATGTTTGCTCGGTTTTTTTGGCAGCGATTCCTTTGGGTACTTCATAAATGCTCCCAATGTTGCAAACGATAACCGCAGCCCTCCTGTCACCCCGTTCCTCGTCTCTGTCAAAATTTTAAATCCATTGGCATTCCCTTCAAAATCTACAAGATCCTGGTATTGTTTATCTGTTAATTGATCTTTGAATCGCTTCCCCTTTCCATTCAGAAAATAATTCCCAATGGCCTTTTCACCGCTGTGACCAAAGGGAGGATTTCCAATATCGTGGGCCAGCGCTGCCGCTGCAACAATGGCTCCAAAATCGTTAAACTGATGCCCGTGGACGGTTTGCAATTGTGGATGTTTTTCTAATATTTTCTTTCCAACCGTTCTTCCTAAAGAACGACCTACCACCGATACTTCCAAACTATGTGTAAGTCTGGTATGTACAAAAGACGTTTTAGAAAGTGGTATTACTTGCGTTTTGTCCTGTAAGCTTCTGAAGGCCGCCGAAAAAATCACACGATCATAGTCTACTTCGAAACCCAGTCGGGTCTCATCCTGTTCGATACGCAAGCGCTTGTTGGTATCCCCTTGACGTCGCAGCGACAAGAGTTGTTCCCATTGCATCATAGATCTTTTTGAGTTTCTAATTAAACTGAAAGTGACAAATGTAAAATTTATTTCATTCTTAAAACTGAATTAACACAGGCATAATGCACCCCCGTTACTTTTGTTGCCGGAGACACTGAAGCTGTTGTCTTTGTTAACACTTAGCTAACACAGATGTTACAATTAACTAAAGGAAACATAACATTTAGCTAACTGCATGGCAGCACAATTAAGGTTCCTTTGCGGCATACAAATTAACAATAATTAATGAAACGAATCATCTTACTTACAGCGTTGTTTTTTAGCGCTTTAGCTATGTCGCAAACCGGAACAATCGAAGGAACTTTAACCGACAAAGAAGCCCTTGGAGAACCGCTTCCGTTTGCCAATATTATACTTAAAGGAACGACCACCGGAACAACTTCCGATTTCGATGGGAATTATGTTCTAGAGAATGTTTCCCCGGGAACCTATACATTGGAATTTAGTTTTGTGGGATACGAAACACTCGAAATACCCGATGTGGTTGTTGAAGCAGGAAAGTTCACCCGGGTGGACGCAGGTCTTGGCGTAAGTGCCGCAGCACTTGATGAAGTCTTTATTAAGATACAAACCAGCAGAGAACGAGTTGAAGCACTACTGCTAGAGCAGAAGAAAGCCGTGGCGATCAAAGAAAGCATTGGTGCCGAAGAAATGGGAAAATTAGGCGTAAGTGATGCTTCGGCGGCTACCACGAAAATTTCCGGAGTTAACAAAACAGACGGATCCGGAGGTGACGTATATGTGCGTGGCCTAGGGGATCGCTATTTATCAACTACCTTAAACGGTCTTCCTGTCCCTTCAGATGATATTGAACGAAAGAACATTGACTTGGAATTATTTCCTGCTCGATTGATCGAAAGCGTTTCAGTAAGCAAAACAACGTCTTCCGGTATCTCTGCAGACCAATCTTCCGGAAATATAAACATAAGTTCAAAACAACTTAATAAAAGTGAATTATTGACGGTGAACCTTAGTGGTTCGGCAAATTCCAATGTCGTATCCGACGGTGTATTCGACACGTTTAAAGTTTCACCAAACAATGACGATATTACCTTCGGGTTTTACTCGAGCGATGTCAATGCTCGCGACGCGATCACCCAACAAAGTTGGAGTCCCGAAGTGATCTCGGCTCCTATCAACCGATCGTTCGGACTAAGCGCCGGAAAGAAATTTGGAGAAAAGTTACGTGTTCTTATCACAGCCGGCCAATCGGACGAGTATGAATACCGCGACGGTTTCTTCCGTCAGTTTCGCTCTAACTTCCTAGACGATGTGATACCCGATGCCATAACGTGGTCACGAACTATTACCACTTCAGGGTTGGGGCACATTGAATTGAAAGCCAACGATAAGAATGTGATCCAATTCAATTCATTGTTTATTAATAAAGTTCAGGATCAAGTTTTTGAAGGTGGCCGAAGCGGAAACGCCGTGATCTTTGAAGAGACCGATCCTACTGAAGGACTTGGACAATTTATTAGAGACCAAAATCTAAAGAAAACCCTACTCTCTGTAACACAATTGACAGGAACGCACGATATTTCTGAAAAGAACACGTTGGATTGGGCTGCAGGGTATAACTTTCTTGGCGCCGATGAGCCAAAGCGTATCCGGAACGAGGTGAACTTCAATGACGAGATCGTTCAATTGGGACGAACCGGTGGTTTTCAACAACGTAAAAGCCTTCAGCGCATTGAGGATATTGAATATAACGGACGATTGGCCGATGTGCATACCTTTTATGAAGGTGAGAACGACCTTTTCCAATTAGCCGGAGGCGTTAACTTCAGAAATAAAACAAGGGATTTTAAGTCGCAATTCTTTGGAGTTGAGGAAGCGTTTACCAATGCCATCAATCCGGAATCCATCGATGCGATCTCCGAGATCTTTACCCCCTCAAGATTTGAGAACGGGATCCTAAAATTAAATACGCTACAAGCAGACCGATACGAAGGTGATCTGCAGTCCATCGCCGGATTTATAGATGCGACCGGTACCGTAGGAAAATTTACGGTATCTGCCGGTTTGCGCTATCAAAAGGATGATATCGACGTACGATACGATGTAGGGAATATCCCGGGTCGTTTAGGAAGTGAATCCAAAGATTACCGTCGCTTATATCCTTCAGTGAATATAAAGTATGCGATCAACGACAAACACAGCATCCGATTTGCCAACAGCTCCACGACAACATTACCGGAATTTAAGGAAATAGCACCTTTTGAATATGTATCTCCGGTAGGCCAGGTAACTCGAGGAAACCCGGATATTGAAGCGTCCATCAATTATAATTACGACTTGAAGTGGGAATACTTCCCCACCACAGACCAGTTATTTTCACTTACCGGTTTTTACAAGAAGATCGAGGACCCTATTAGTAAAGTTCAGGATCGAGGTTCGGCAGGTGTCTTCTCGTATTTTAATGCAGGAGAAAAAGCCGAAGTATACGGGATTGAATTAGAAACCCGTGTAAATATCTTGAATGTAGAAGATCAGCCTAGCTTGAAACTCAATTTGAATGCATCACGCATGTGGCATAAACAAGACTTACTTGAGATCTTCGATGCCAATGGCAACTTTGTGAGAACCTTTAGGTACAAAGGTTTGACAGAGACCGATCTTCAAGGCGCTTCAGACTGGATCGTGAATACTACCTTCAATTTTTCTACCAATACTGAAAATCCTTTTGAAGCAGCGATTACCGGAAATTATGCTTCAGACAAAGTATATGCCCTGGGAGCGCCCGAAATTCAAACTGCCAGTGAAACCAATTACAATGATGCCATTGTGGAGAAAGGATTTGTTCGGCTTGATCTTATTCTAAGCAAGGAATTGAATGAACATCTCAAGATTGGGCTATCAGGAAAGAACCTCCTTAATCCCGAGATCGAGCGAACACAATTGATCCGTCCAAGCACCACGGGTATAGAATCCGAAGAAACTGTCCTTTCTTACACGAAAGGAATTCAAATAGGCTTTAACCTTAACTATTCATTCTAAAATTACTAATGTATAACACAAAAAGAAAACGTATGAAAACTATGAAAAACATAGCAGCCATGTTCGCTGTTTTAACGGCCGTAACTTTTGCAAGTTGCAGCAGCAATGATGATACGATTCCTGTAGACGATGATCCTTCGGGGTCAACAGATCTTACAGGAAATCTAACCGAAGACCGCGTACTGGATCCTTCAGTAGAATATGCAGTAACCGGACCTTTTTTGGTAAAATCGGGCGCCAAGTTAACCATTCCTGCGGGAACTGTGATCATTTCTGAAGTAGGACAAGACAGGTATATTGCAGTAGAAAAAGGTGCAGAGATCGATATTCAGGGTACAGCTACCCTTCCTGTGATTATGCGTTCTGAAAATAATGCTCCCGGTGACTGGGGAGGTTTGTTACTGTGTGGTAATGCAGTCACCACCGAAGGCGTTGATACAACTGCCGAAGTAGGCGGATTGATCTACGGAGGTACGAACAATAATGACAGTTCAGGAAATATCGATTACCTTATTATTCAAGGCGCCGGAGCACAGATCAACTCTGAATCCCAATACAATGGTTTGACGCTCTATGCCGTAGGAAGCGGTACTACCATTGACAATGTAGCCATAATTGACGGTGCAGATGACGGGGTTGAATTTTTTGGCGGAACTGTTTCGGTTACCAACTTATATCTTGAAAATAATGAAGATGATGCCGTAGACTGGACCGAGGGATGGAATGGAACCGTAACTAATACATATGTGCTGCATACTATCGAAGGATTTTCTACCGCTGTTGAAGCCGATGGCGTAAACAATAATCCTAAATTGGTAAACTTTACCGCTTTCTCCAGTACCGGAGGAACTGCCTTACAGTTCAAAAAAGAGTCCGGGGCTACTATTACAGGTCTTTCTTTAACAGGGTACGAGACTTCTATTGATATGAGAGATAATGGTCCGTTATCGAACGTAATCATTGATGGTGAGATTGGAGATCCCAATACCACCTATATCGCACCTCCAACCGTAGATGTTTCAATGTTTGCCTGGGTAAATTCAAATCAATCCGGTTCAGAATTTGCTATTTTGGAAGGTAATGTTACAACCACAATTACCTTAGATCCTGCGCAACGTTATTTATTGAACAATGCCTACATCGTACAAAACGGCGGTAAACTCATCATCCCGGCAGGAACAAAGATCACGGCGCGTGATGGAGGTACTGAAGTATATATTGCGGTCCTTAAAGGAGGGTCTATCGAGATCAATGGGACTTCTTCTAATCCTGTGGTAATGTCATCACAATCTGCACAACCCGGAGACTGGGGTGGCTTGACCATTTGTGGCGATGCGCCTACCACCGAGGGTGTTAATGCCACTGCCGAAGTGGGTGGCTTCATTTATGGCGGTAATAACCCTAATGACGATTCCGGAAATATTGATTATTTAGTGATCCTTGGAACAGGAGCACAGATCAATTCTGAATCCCAATACAATGGTGTATCGCTCTATGCAGTGGGAGACCAAACAAGTATCAATAATTTGGCCGTGATCAACGGAGCGGATGATGGTATCGAGTTTTTTGGCGGAACTGTAAATGTTACCAATTTGTACTTTGAAAACAACGAAGATGATTCAGTAGATTGGACCGAAGGATGGAATGGTAGCGTAACCAATACCTACGTGATACATTCTATTGAAGGGTTCTCTACTGCTATTGAAGCCGATGGCATAAACAACAATCCAACTTTTACGAACTTCACGGCGATCTCAAACACAGGAGGAACTGCGTTACAGTTCAAGAAGGAGTCCGGTACCACGATGGTGAATGTATTACTTACAGGCTATGTTACCAACGTAGATATGCGTGATAACGGCCCTATTGCTAACGTGATTGTAGATGGAGTACCACTAAGTTCTCCTGTTGATGATGTGTTCAATGGGACTGCTGTTGACATCTCAGGGTGGGCTTGGATAAATGCAAGATTATAAAGAAGACCTTATAATTTAAGTTCAATTAGCCAAAAAAAGAGCTCCCATTGGGAGCTCTTTTTTATACTTGAGTATTGTTCTTTTAGTTCGTAACTACACGGGTGTCTTTTACTTGCCACGTTTTTACTTCAGCGATCTTAGCATTGTCGTAAGTGACCTGCTTCATAGTATCTCCATGATAAAAATACCAAGTTCCTACTTTTTCACCATTATCGTAATAAGCGATGGCAGTTTTATTCCCTTGTGCATCGTAACTTGTCCACTCACCTTGTAACTTGTTCTCTACAGTATAGAATCCTGTTTGAGCAATTTCTCCATTGTCGTGATATAAGATCGCTTCAATTAAATTTCCCTTTAAAACATATTCATTTTTTTGGGCTTCCTGTCCTAGAACAAAGTTCATGGAACAGAGTAATATGAACAATAATGTTATCTTTTTCATGGTGCTGATTTTAATAGATACTCAAATGTACAAAATAGATAACAATTTAGAAAGGTTTAGTTAACATTAAATTTACATTGGAAATTTATATATCTGTTTATCAATTACTTAATAGCTAAAACTTAACATTGGAATTGTATATAACACTGTTTTTCTTAATGTTATTTTAATATTCCCTTGACACTAAAACTACATTCCTGCCATTTCTTTGTAACACACTTTGTAAAAATCGTTTAGTTTTTGTCAACTTGACTTTGCAAGTGTGGAGGCTACCTAAGGGTGGCCTCTGTCATAAAAAAACCCGCAAGAAATTGCGGGTTTTCTATTTTAAAAAGTAACTTATTATTGATCAAAGGTAACGCTTCCTGTACTTATGTCGTACATGCCTCCAACGATCATGATTTCATTTTTCTTTTCCATTTCAGCCAGGATAGGACTCTCTTTTCTGATGTTCTCTATGGTCAATTGAACATTTTTTGCGGCCACTCGATCTACAAAATCAAGGTTCTTACTATTACGTTGATCCGCTGCTGCCGGTTCTTTTACTGCTTCTACGGCAGGCTCTATCTTTTCAATTAACTTCGTCAAGTTACCTAATCGTGCATGATCACAAGCTCCTTTTACAGCTCCACAACTTGTATGGCCAAGGACCACAATTAATTTTGTACCCGCTAACTTACAGGCAAACTCCATACTTCCTAAAATATCCTCATTCACAAAATTCCCTGCAATACGTATACTGAAGATATCTCCTAATCCTTGATCGAATACCAACTCGGCAGAAACCCTAGAGTCTATACAGCTTAAAATAGTGGCAAAAGGAAACTGTCCTTCCTCAGTATCATTTACCTGTTGCAGTAAATTTCTATTTGCTCTTAAGTTATTCTGAAACCGTTCATTACCCTCTTTCAAAAACTGAAGGGATTTTTCCGGCGTCATGGTTGCTTGTGTTTCTCTTGTATGTGCTTTCATTCTTTTATATTTTTTGCGTCAGTAATCTGACAGTTCATCTTTTTAATATTTATCTTTAACATTAGCATTGATCCACTTTAAACATTCTTTAAAGGTTGGAAAAATTTGCTCCTCCGGCACAAGGTCCGGTATGATGTCAATACGCTCCATCATATATCGTGGTTGTGCTAAAACATCCACAAAGAGTACTTTTATACCCCTTTGTGAGAGGTCTACCAATACATCTTCCAAGGCATAGAGGCCCGATTGATCAATATACTGCATCCTCCCCATGCGAATGATGACCGCAGAAGCCGTAAAAGGAATCTGTGAAGCCAACTGCTGGAAGTCACTGGTGGATCCAAAGAATAGCGGTCCTTTGATATGCTTTATGAAAACTTCTTCTTTAAGTGCCTCAGGAAATTTGTGCTCGTCATCCCATTTTTGCTCTTTTAGCAACGGTTTTACATCCGAACGTTCAAAGGTAAGATCTCCCATCTTCTTCATAAACATTAATGAGGCGATCACAAGTCCTATACCTACGGCATATACCAAGTTCCACACCGAAGAAAGCACCAATACAATAAGCATGATCGCTACTTCTGTTCTCGGCATGTTAGGAATCGCTTTTAATCCTTTATAATCCATAACACCAATACCTACGGTGATCAAAATTCCTGCTAACACAGCTGCCGGAATTTGTGAGGCAACCGGGCCTAATGACAATAAGATTATAAATAGTAATACCCCTGCGATCATACCAGACAAACGGGTTTTACCACCCGACTTAATGTTGACAACCGTACGAATGGTCGCTCCGGCACCCGGGATTCCCCCAAATAGGGCACCAATACTATTTCCAATTCCTTGTCCTACCAGTTCCTTATTAGGTTTGTGTTTTGTCTTCGTCATATTATCGGCTACTACCGAGGTAAGTAATGAATCAATCGCACCTAATAACGCCAGTGTTAAGGCTGTGAAAATGTAGGGCGTAATACTTGCCAAACTGAATCCGGTAATAATCTCCAAATTCGGAATAGGGAGACCGCTTGGAATTTCCTCAATAGGTCTATAGTCTAAATTGAAACCATAGGCAATTCCGGACATCACCAATAAGGCAACCAATGTACTAGGCACTACCGTTGTGATGCGTTTAAAACCATAGATGATAAAAATGGTTCCCAATGCTAATAGTAATTCTAACCAATTAATATTATTTAATGCTTTTGGAAACATCTTGATCGCCCCTATTACACCGGAAGCTTCGGAAGCCGCAAGGGTTTGCGATTCCTTCAGAATATCATCTTGTGTTATCATATCGGCACGCCTAATCGTTTCTTTAAAGTCCTCCAGTACCAATATACCTTCACCTGCTTCTTCTTTTAAAATGTTATCTAGAATTATTTCTTCCGCCATAGGCTTGAACCGGTTTACATACTCCATATCTTCTTTTGGGTAATATCCCACGGCAGGCAGGATCTGTGTAACCAATATAATGACACCGATAGCCGTCATGAATCCTGAAACCACTGGGTAAGGAATATATTTAATATATTTTCCTAGTCCAACTAATCCCAATCCAATCTGCATCAGTCCGGCGAGTAAGAAAACAGTGAGAATAGCAGGCAATGCTTTGTTTACATCACCGTCATTTACGGCAATAATTCCCGCTATTATCACCATACTCACAGCTGTCATAGGCGCAGTAGGTCCGGAAATCTGGGTGTTGGTTCCTCCAAAGAGGGCTGCAAAAAAACTAACAAAAATAGCTCCGTAAAGACCTGCACTAGGTCCTAACCCGGAACTTACACCAAAGGCAAGAGCCAAAGGCAGGGCAACGACCCCGGCGGTAATTCCACCAAATAGATCTCCTCGAAAATGTGAAAAGTCGAATAATTTCTTCATTGAATTATATTAAAATGAATAATCAGTCACTACCAATGCAGGACCGTGTTACTAATGTAATGAAATTGAAGGTATTACGAATGTGTTTCGGGAGGGGGTAGATATATTTCCGAAAAATAAGTAGAAGTATCCTCCTTGTAATATATATAGGATTTTGTGCGCTTTTGTGAAGCCGCAAGTGACATGTACGACGGTAGGCGCTGAACGATCTTGTTCTCTTCCAATTGCTTTTTACTTTTTTGTTGCGGCTCTTCCTCGGTAAGTTCGACCAAAACAATATTATTGGTGTCCATATTGAGCCATGTTAGCACAGGAGGCGCAAGAATGGCTACCGTCATGGCTATGGTTATAAAGATAATGGACGCTTGTTTAAGCAATTTCGACAGGTTTTGGACAAATATAACCGCAAATGTTAAATAGTTACGAGGGAGAACTGTTAAAAAACCTTTAAAATTCATATTCAATGAAGCGGTTAGAGGTATTTCTTTTTTTATTTACTTAGTCTTAACGTTAACTTAACATTGAAGTAAGTTCTTTGCAGCGACAAAAACTTTAAACGATTCTTAATGAAACTTCACCACCTAGCAATGGCTGTGGTATGCTTTGTACTACACACAGCCAATTCACAGGAAATCACCGAAACTTCTTTTGGCAAAGGAATGTTGAATTTGGTCGCTAAGGACAGCTCATGGAGTGTTAAATTTGCACCTCGCATCCAGTTCAGGGCCTCTTCCCAATGGGATCATGACGGAGATACCTACGGTAACCCCGAATACAATTTTCTTATTCGGAGAGCGCGATTAAAATTTGATGGTTTTGCATTCTCCCCTTCTTTAAAATATAAGATAGAGTTAGGTCTTTCCAACCGAGATATCTCCGGGGCAAACCGTTTTACAGGCGATGCACCACGCTATATTCTCGATGCGGTTGTGATGTGGAATTTCTACGAAAATTTCGAACTGTGGGTGGGTCAAACCAAACTACCCGGTAATGTAGAGCGTGTTGTATCTTCGGCAAACCTTCAGTTGATCGATCGATCCTTACTTAACAGTCGTTTTAATATTGACCGCGATGTTGGCTTCCAATTACGTCATTACACCCAACTTTCAGAAACCATACTTCTGCGTGAAAAATTTGCGTTATCTCAAGGGGAAGGACGAAATATTACTACCGGAAATCTTGGAGGCCTTCAATATACAGGCCGACTGGAACTGCTCCCTTTTGGGGCGTTTGAAGGAAAAGGCGATTACATTCAAAGTGATCTAAGCCGTGAACAATCCCCTAAACTAATGGTAGGGGTCACCTACGATTTTAACGACAATGCGGTAAAGACACGTAGTAACTTGGGCAGTTATATGGTTACTTCTACCGGATTGTACGAAACGGATATCACCACCGTTTTTGTGGATGCCATGTT
This sequence comes from uncultured Altibacter sp., assembly GCF_963972995.1. Taxonomy (NCBI): domain Bacteria; kingdom Pseudomonadati; phylum Bacteroidota; class Flavobacteriia; order Flavobacteriales; family Flavobacteriaceae; genus Altibacter; species uncultured Altibacter sp. Next base: position 16,755 of record NZ_CAXAXI010000002.1, on the reverse strand, counting down.
CAAGTATAAAGGATTTTCTTTTATGGGTGAATTTGCCGCACGGGAGGCCGATGCTCCAGTAGCAGTTGAAACCAATGGACTCCCGGCCATGGATGAGGAGGGTAATGTTACGGAAGATGTGGTACTAGTAGGAAACGCTTTAAATTTACAAGCAGGTTATGTATTCGAATCGAATTATGAGATCGCAGGACGATTTACAACCGTGGACTATGATGCAATAACTGAAACTGCAAACCCGGAACAATATACGCTGGGCCTTTCAAAATATATTGTAGGTCATAAACTGAAAGTACAGTCGGATATTAGTTATACAACTTTAGCCGGAGAACCCGATTCTATTGAGTTTAGGATTGGTTTCGACCTTCATTTCTAAACAAAAAGAGATAACAATTTGGTAACAATGAAACTTAATTTAATTGTGACATTTGCACCACTAATACCTATTAGATAACATGGAAAATATTTATTTGTTAATGCTCGTTGCCCTTGCCGCTTTGGCAGTTGCCGACTTGGTTGTAGGAGTAAGCAACGATGCGGTTAATTTCTTGAATTCTGCAATAGGATCTAAGGCGATTTCTTTCAGAACAATTATGATTGTTGCCAGTTTGGGGATCTTTATAGGAGCGGTTTTCTCCAGTGGTATGATGGAGGTAGCTCGAAAAGGGATCTTTGTTCCGGGGCAATTCTATTTTGAGGAAATCATGATCATATTTATGGCGGTAATGATAACCGACATCCTACTGTTGGATTTCTTCAACACACTAGGGATGCCTACCTCGACAACGGTATCCATTGTATTTGAATTATTGGGTGCCGCGGTAGTGATGGCGCTCATTAAGATTAGTGCATCAGACAGTGAAACCATTGCAAATCTCGGTAACTACATCAATACTGAAAAGGCCACCGAAATCATATCGGGCATCCTCTTATCCGTCGTGATCGCCTTTACCATAGGAGCACTGGTCCAATGGCTCTCGCGCTTGATATTTACCTTCCATTATGAAAAGAAGATCAAAAATTTTGGAGCGCTGTTTGGTGGTGTAGCTCTAACAGCTATTGGTTATTTTATATTTCTGAAAGGTTTAAAAGGAACTCCTTATTACGATGATTTTAAATGGGTACTCGAAGAGCAAACGCTCCTGCTCGTAGCTGGTAGTTTTGTCTTTTGGACCTTGTTCTCCTTCCTTTTCATGAAGCTTTTCAAGAAAAGTATTCTAATTGTGGTTATCGCCGTGGGAACCTTCGGATTGGCTTTAGCCTTCTCCGGAAACGACCTTGTAAACTTTATTGGCGTTCCTATGGCCGCCTATCATTCGTATGAGGCATGGGTAGCGTCCGGGGAAGCTGCTTCCTCCTTTTCAATGAACATCTTAGAGTCTAAGGTACCTGCAGAGCCTATTCTGCTTCTTATTGCAGGGGCGGTGATGGTACTTACGCTATGGTTCTCAAAAAAGGCAAAGACCGTTACCGACACAGAGATTGGGCTTTCCCGACAAGGCGAAGGGCATGAAAAATTTAGTCCGAACGCACTGTCGCGTGCCGTTGTAAAGGGAAGCACTAAATTAGTTTCCTTATTAGGCGGAATGATCCCCCAAGCTACACAAGATAAGATTAGTGCGAGTTTTGAAAAACCCGTGGTACACCTTCCGAAGCATAAAACATACGAGTTACCCGCATTCGATATGATACGCGCTTCGATAAATCTTGTAGTGGCCGGTGTGCTTATCTCTATAGCAACCTCAATGAAATTACCGCTTTCTACTACCTACGTAACCTTTATGGTTGCCATGGGTACTTCTTTGGCCGATCGTGCTTGGGGACGTGAAAGTGCAGTGTATCGTGTTGCGGGTGTTCTTAATGTTATTGGCGGTTGGTTCTTTACAGCCTTCAGTGCATTTGTAGCTGCCGGGACCATGGCGTATCTTATTTATTTAGGAAAAGGAACCGCCATTGCTATTCTATTGTTGGTGGCCATTGGGTTATTGATTAGAAACTATGTTTTACATAAAAATAAATCCAACAAGATCGTTCCTCACGATGAATTGAAAAAAGCCGAAAGCAGTACCGTGCAAGGTATCATCGAAGAAAGTGCCGACAATGTGGCGAAAGCCGTTGCACGAACCAACAAGATCTATTCTTCCATCATTAGCGGTTTGGCCAAACAAGAAAGTTCCAAGCTTAAGAAGAGCAAACAGCGCGTTTCTAAGCTAAGTGATGAGGTGGACGAACTTCGCAATAACATCTTCTACTTCATTAAGAATCTTGACGAAGGAAGTGTACGAGGAAGTAATTTCTATATCCTCATTTTGGGCTACCTCACCGATGTCACACAATCGTTGGAGTACATTGCAAAAGTGAGCTATAAACACGTGCACAACAATCACAAGGCACTTCGATTTAACCAAATAAAGGATCTTCAGGAGATCGACAGCTCTTTTGAATCCCTGCTGAAGGACATCGAAGATATCTTTGAGAATCGCGAGTTTGAAAAATTAGGTGATATTTTAGTGCGCAAGAAAAAAGCGTTCGACGATATTTCAGCAATGATCGAAAAACAGATCACTAGAACCCGCACCGAAGAATCCAGTCCTAAAAACACAACGCTGTATTTTAGTCTGCTATTGGAAACAAAAGACCTGGTAACAGCGCTTATGCACCTTATGGAAGAGTACTATAAGAGTTACAGCAAAGAATAAGTGTATGATCCTACTAAAAAATCCCGTTGTCTTGAGCTTCTTTCAAGGAACGGGATTTTTTTATGGGTTTTTTAAATAGAATGACACACCTATCGCACCATCCAATAACAACCATATGCCTATATCGTCTTCAAAAAATCTGAAGGAAGTAGCCGCAGTATTCTTCAAACTTGGCTGCTTCGCCTTTGGCGGACCGGCTGCACACATCGCTATGATGGAGCAAGAGGTTGTTTCAAAACGACAATGGATGACCCGCCCACATTTTTTAGATCTTATAGGGGCAACAAATCTTATTCCGGGACCCAATTCTACCGAAATGACTATGCATTGTGGCCATGAAAGAGCCGGTAAAAAAGGGCTCGTGGTGGCCGGCCTAAGTTTTATCCTTCCGGCCGTTGTGATCACAGGGCTGCTCGCTTTCGTATATGTTCGCTACGGTTCACTTCCTCAAGTTGCGCCTTTTATACAAGGCATTCAACCTGCTGTATTGGCCATTATAGCGGCTGCCATACTAAAATTAGGCAAAAAGGCGGTAAAAACATGGGAATTAGGGATTATAGGTGTGTTTGTACTTGCCGCAGCACTGTTGGGTATCAACGAGGTAGTGGCGCTACTTCTAGGTGGTGTCGTAGGATTTTTTTATTTTTTTCTGAAAAATACGTTGAAGCGACCCCCTCACGCTCAATTTGCTCCCTTCTTTATCTATTTCGTTTCCGCCGAAGTTCTTGCAAAACTGTCAACCCTCAAGATCTTTTTGACCTTCTTAAAAGTAGGAAGTATACTCTATGGCAGCGGGTACGTACTCTTTGCATATCTCGATGCCGAATTGGTCACAGCGGGTTATTTAACACGCCCCGAACTTATTGAAGCCATTGGTATTGGACAATTCACCCCAGGTCCTGTACTTTCTACAGCTACCTTTATAGGCTATCAACTTGGCGGATTTTGGGGTGCGGTAGCAGCCACTGCAGGTATTTTTACTCCTTCTTTTCTTTTTGTTTGGATCCTTAACCCGTGGGTGCCCAGAATGCGCCGTTCGTCTTTGTTTGGTTATTTTCTAGACAGTGTGAACGTTGCTGCCGTAGCAGTCATGCTAGCGGTTCTATATATAATGGCCGTTGAGACATTAATAGATTGGCGTGCAATGGTCATATTGGCAATAAGCGCCATTCTCGTGTTTCGGTTTCAAAAAGTGAGTGTTGTTTGGGTGATCGTAGTGGGTGCCGTGTTAGGCTATCTGCTTCAGTATTTATAGTATTTCTGAAAAAGAATAACCTTCAAAATAATAATAGTCCAAGAGTACTATGATCAAGTTGTGGATAAAATGAATAAGCATTCCCAGCCATAGCGTGCTGTATTTGTGACGAAGATAACCTAGTACTATTCCGAAGGGGAATATCCATACAAACGAAAGCAATGAAAAATGGATCAACGCAAATATGAAAGCTGTCGCTAAGATAGTGATCCTAGGTGTTGTAACGATCTGCAACTGATTAAAGAGAAATCCCCGAAACGCCAATTCTTCAAAAACCGGGGGAATGATCACATAAAAGATAAAGGCCCAAAAGAAGGGGCTGTCATAGAACATGTAATCATAGAACAAATTGGTATCTTCTTCATACAACATCATGTTCAACCAATCAACACTGTAATACACAGTTAACCCTGTGAGTAACGGAAAAAGAAGAGAGAACAGTAAGCCTTTCCATTCGATCCTGACTACATTGTAAAGGGAAAATACGTTTCTGGCGTCAAAGAAGGTGAACAATAGTGTGAGGAGCACAAAGACGCTCTCCAGAGCTATTTCGGTGAAGAGAGAATCACTTTCAGCATAGATGGCATAAGCAATAACAGCATATAATAGATAGGCGCCGTAAAAAGCAATAATGAGCTGGATGCTCCTTCGCTCTTTTAAAGATTGCCGTGTTACCAATCTATTCCCACAATGACCGCAGAAACGTGCCGTTTCGGGGAGTAGGTTCTTACAACGCGAACAATGAGCGTCCATAATTGGGTTTTTAAATATTGCGAAGTTGCATGGCAGAGTTGATTCCCTTAGCCAGGTAGCCAATCACCAAAACTTTTATAATAATCCCTTTATATATGGTAGACGGATCCAGAATCGCATCGATCACCACAATGGTAAGGAAAACCAGTAATCCAAGTACAAGTGCAATGAGTGGTCGTTTTTGTGACCAATATCCTAACACAACATAGATTACGGCTAAAATGCCTGTTGCGATCAAGGTCGCACTGTCCTCAAATCTGAAAAAATAGATCAAGCCCCAGAACAAGGAAAGTCCCGCCACTACATACAAACTGTTTCGTGCAGATTTGATGCGTTTGGATGCGTTTTGTGTAGTCTGATTTGCGATGACACGTTTGGCGTGAAAACCTGATTGCTGTGCTTCTGTCCCGCGCTCCGGGTAACCACAGGCTGTACAGAACACCTGTTCGTCTAATATTTGAGTGTTACACTGGGAGCAATGTACAGCAGGGACCAAGATTTCTTCCATAGATAGGCTTAAAGAAAGCTAATATAAAAGAATCCATAAAAAAAGGAAGACGAAACGCCTTCCTTTTTATCATTAAAACACTTAAAAATTTAAGAACCACACATGAGACAATCATCGTCCTCATCGGCTGTACGAGATTTGGCTAACATTTCGCGTAATTCTTGGGGCGTAAGCGGTTGATTGGATGTCGCCGAAGTGGCATCCACCGCTGCTGTGGTTGCTGCAACGGCAGCAACCGGTTCTTTTTTGGTTTCACTCTTAAGGGTAAACTTAATAGCATCCACCGCACTCTTAGTGCGTAAGTAATACATTCCTGTCTTTAGGCCGCTCTTCCAGGCATAGAAGTGCATGGAGGTTAGTTTTGCAAAGTTCGCATTCTCCATAAAGAGATTGAGTGATTGCGACTGATCGATAAAATAGCCTCTGTGACGCGACATGTCGATAATATCTTTCATGCTCAATTCCCAAACGGTCTTATACAGCTCTTTCAATTCCTGAGGGATAATATCTACATCCTGTATAGAACCATTGGCGCGCATGATCTCTTCTTTGAGATCCTCGTTCCAAAGTCCCAATGCTACCAAGTCTTCCAACAAGTGTTTGTTTACCACGATGAACTCACCTGAAAGCACTCTTCGGGTATAGATATTGGAGGTATAGGGTTCAAATGCCTCGTTATTCCCAAGAATTTGAGAGGTTGATGCCGTAGGCATCGGAGCCACTAACAACGAATTACGAACGCCGTGTTTCTTTACATCTTTCCGAAGCTTCGCCCAATCCCAACGACCACTTAGTTCTTCATCCTTAATTCCCCAAAGGTTGTGTTGAAACAAGCCTTGAGAAATAGGAGAACCTTTATAGGTTTCGTACGCACCGTCTGCTTTGGCTTCTTCCATGGAAGCAGATACGGCTGCAAAATATAAGGTTTCAAAGATCTCCTGGTTTAGTTTTTTAGCGTCATCACAGGTAAAAGGAAGTCGTAACATGATAAAGGTATCTGCCAATCCTTGCACACCTAAGCCTACCGGACGGTGGCGGAAATTAGAGTTTTCTGCTTCCTTAACCGGATAATAGTTGCGGTCGATTACGCGATTTAGGTTCTTGGTCACTCGTTTCGTGACCCGGAACAATTCTTTGTGATCGAACTCTCCGTTCTTTACGAACATGGGAAGTGCGATGGATGCCAAGTTACATACCGCAACCTCATCCGGTGCCGTATACTCCATGATCTCTGTGCACAAGTTGGAAGAACGGATGGTTCCCAAATTCTTCTGGTTACTCTTTCGGTTGGCGGCATCCTTATACAGCATATATGGGGTTCCAGTCTCGATTTGAGACTCCATGATCTTTTCCCAAAGTTCCCGGGCTTTAATGGTCTTACGCCCTTTGTTCTCTGCTTCATATTTGTGGTATAAAGCTTCAAATTCTTCGCCGTGACAATCGAACAATCCGGGACATTCGTTTGGACACATCAACGTCCACTCACCATCTTCCTGTACGCGCTTCATAAACAAATCCGGAATCCACATGGCATAAAACAGGTCACGAGCACGCATCTCTTCTTTTCCGTGGTTCTTCTTCAGGTCGAGGAAGTCAAAAATATCGGCGTGCCAAGGCTCAACATAGATCGCAAAGGAGCCTTTTCGCTTACCTCCTCCTTGATCTACGTAACGCGCGGTATCATTGAACACACGAAGCATAGGAACAATCCCGTTGGATGTTCCGTTAGTTCCGGAGATGTAGGAACCGGTTGCACGAATGTTATGGATTGACAATCCAATACCACCGGCAGATTGTGAGATTTTGGCAGTCTGCTTCAGTGTGTCGTAGATACCGTCAATGCTGTCATCCTTCATCGTTAAAAGGAAACAAGATGACATTTGTGGCTTTGGTGTACCACTATTGAATAAAGTAGGTGTTGCGTGGGTAAAGAACTTTTTGGACATGAGTTCGTAGGTTTCCTTGACAGCGGCCAGGTCGTCAAGATGTATCCCTACGGAAACACGCATCAACATGTGTTGTGGACGCTCTACGATCTTTCCGTTCAATTTCAACAAATAAGAACGTTCCAATGTTTTGAATCCGAAGTAATCATATCCAAAATCACGATTGTAGATAATGGTCGAGTCCAGTTCTTCGGCATTCTCCTTAATGACCTTATACGCTTCATCACTTAGTAAGGGTGCATCCTTTCCTGTACGCGGATTTACATACGTATACAGGTCTGTCATTACTTCAGAGAAGGACTTCTTGGTATTCTTGTGTAAGTTAGAGACAGAGATGCGAGCGGCAAGACGTGCATAATCGGGGTGTGATGTGGTCATGGTAGCGGCTACTTCGGCTGCCAGATTATCCAATTCACTTGTGGTTACCCCGTCGTACAAGCCTTCAATAACACGCATTGAAATCTTTACCGGATCTACTAATTCATTTAGACCATAACACAGCTTTCGCACGCGTGCGGTGATCTTGTCGAACATGATAGGTTCTTTGCGGCCGTCTCTTTTAATTACATTCATTCTGTTCTACTTTATGAGGTTATTTAATTTTTTTTGAAAAAAGATGCCGTGGTGAAGTTTATAAACAACACTTAATCAGCATTTTATAGCGAAAAGCCCGCTTCTTGGGGAGAAAGCGGATACTCTTCTAAAAATCTGCGTCGAAACTTATCTTATTCGACTCTTTGTCCATGTTAGTGACGCCCGCTTTTTGATATTCGGATACACGTTTCTCGAAGAAGTTCGTTTTTCCTTGTAAGGATATCATATCCATAAAGTCGAATGGATTGGTGGCGTTGTATTCTTTTTCACATTCCAACTCAACCAGAAGGCGGTCTGTTACGAACTCTAGGTATTGGGTCATGAGCTTTGAGTTCATTCCAATAAGGCTGGCCGGGAGTGATTCGGTAATAAATTCACGTTCAATGTTCAATGCATCTACGATGATCTCGCGGATGCGTTCCTTTGGCACTTTATTGACCAAATGGTGGTTGTGCAGATGCACGGCAAAGTCGCAGTGAACTCCTTCATCTCTAGAGATCAACTCGTTCGAAAAGGTGAGGCCGGGCATAAGGCCTCGCTTCTTCAACCAGAAAATAGAGCAGAAAGCACCACTAAAGAAGATCCCCTCAACAGCAGCAAAAGCGATAAGACGCTCTGCAAAACTTGGACTTTCGATCCATTTCAAGGCCCAGTCTGCTTTCTTTTTAATTGCCGGGAAGTTCTCAATGGCATTGAACAACTGATCCTTTTCCTTGTCATCCTTCACATAGGTATCGATCAATAGCGAATACGTCTCGCTGTGGATATTTTCCATCATGATCTGGAAGCCGTAAAAGAACTTAGCTTCGCTGTACTGCACTTCGTTCACAAAATTCTCTGCCAGATTCTCGTTTACAATTCCGTCGCTGGCAGCAAAAAAGGCAAGGATGTGTTTTATAAAATAGCGCTCATCGTCATTTAGTTTTCCGGTCCAGTCGGTAAGATCTTGATGAAGATCGATCTCTTCTGCCGTCCAAAAACTAGCCTCCGATTTTTTATACCATTCCCAAATATCGTGATGTTGGATTGGAAAGATTACAAATCGATTCTTGTTTTCTTGTAAAATGGGTTCTACTGCGCTCATTGTCCTTCGTTTTAAATTTTTACTATTTCTGATTACTAGGGACTAACAAATATGAAAAATTTAAAAAGCAAAAAACCGAAAATGGCTGTTGGGTTTTCAACAAAGTTTTCAACACGACCCTTTTGTGAGTGTTACTATTGTTTTGTTAAAAACACTATTTAATGATCTTGTTTTCAGTGCTTTAAAATAATTTTCAATTGTTATGAACAATTCGAAAAATACTCGTTGAAAACCCTTATAGGCTCCGATTATACAGGAGTTCCTTTGTGGTTTTGAAAGGCATTTCCGTCGATTAATTTTCAACAAAATGAAATCAGTACATTTTTATCAATTTAACAATTCGGGCGTCAATTATGAACTTTTGAACTAAAAAACCGCTCCTAAAAAATATTAGAAACGGTTGGTTGTTTCGTTCACTTTCTATTTCTATCCCAGATCGTTGGCATCCAATTCATCGATCGCGTCCCAAGTAGCTTCAATATCCATGTTCGTTCCTGTAGCCTTCATATAGAATCGATCATCTTTAAAAAATTCTATAACCGATCGATTGTTGTTCTTGTGGTATTCTTCAATGGCCTTTACGCCTTTTTTCTTAACGGTTCTGCGTGTTTTGTATTCATCCTCTTCCTCAAAATCCTGAGAGGCGAATGCCATACGCATCGCAGCCGTCATCGCTGCACCCATTTGTCCGGCGCCGTCGATCACTTCGATCTTAAAAGTTTTAGACTTATCCTCATTGCCATAGGTGGCTTCAATACTGGCGATTTGTGCCACACCCATTTGTCCGGCCTTGTAACCGGTTCGTTTCATGCCATTGATCTCATCGGGCAACCAAGCTTTCAATTCGTCGTTGGTGAGAGGTTCCTGTTGCTGAAGTTCTTGAATATCCTCCTGCATATTGTTCATTTCTTGCACAGCCTTGGTCGTGGTAGTAACATTTTCTTTAGTCTCTTTTATCTTCTTAGAAACCGGATTGTCACAGGCAAATCCTATAGACACAACAGCCATTAATACGAGTAGTTTTTTCATAATATGATGCATTGGTTAGTAATCGATTAACATAAAACTAAGGTACTAATAATCAGATTGCTAACCAATACCCGTTTGGGTGATTTCTGAAAAAATATTGAGAAGATTCGCTTCAAAGCCTTCCGAAGCAATAACGACAATAACTTACGCCATTTTTTGAGCGACCTTTTCCAGCTCAGCATACCAATGCGTTCCAAACTTCCGGATCAAGGCGTCTTTTACAAATTTGTAGACAGGCACTTTGAGCTCCTTTCCCAGCACACACGCATCATTGCATATAGGCCATTTGTGATAGTTCACGGCAGCAAATTCGCTATACTGTTGTACCCGCACAGGATATAGATGACACGAAATTGGTTTTCTAAACCCGGTAGCTATCGGGTCGATAACGCCGGCATTGTAAGCATCTTCAATACCACAACTTGCGGTACCTGTGGGAGTGAACGTGACATAAGCACATTCTTTCCCCTCTACCAACGGAGTTTCCAACTCGTCGTTGCCGGTGACAATATGGGTTCCCTGCGCTTCGATGGCCGCAATTCCTTCGGGACGAAGAAAGGGTTTTACTTTTGGATAGATCGCTTGCAGTATGGCGACCTCTGCTTCGGTTACAGGAGCACCCGCCTCTCCTTCGATACAGCAAGCACCCTTGCAAGCTGTGAGATTGCACACAAAGTCCTTTTCAATAAGGTCTTCGGAAATAATTGTTTTACCTAGCTGAAACATTCGGCAAAGATACTTTTTTATGCATCATCCAAAGCACATCCTTCAGAAGAAAAAGAAGGGTTACCACTGAAGTTTCCGAAGGTAAAAAGATACTCTTATCAGTTCGGCCTTAGAAAAGGACAGCAACACATTTTAAAAATTGCTTTTATCAATGTCGAAAGCCCATAGAGAATCGCTAATTTTACACCCAAATAGAAATGTTCTCGATGAATTTAAATTTTAAGGAAATAGCGACGGCCACCATGGTCCTTTTTGCGGTAATCGATATCATTGGCAGTATCCCGATCATTATTAATTTACGTGAAAAGGCGGGTCATATCAATTCCGGAAAGGCCTCCATAATCGCAGCTGTTTTAATGACACTCTTTTTATTTCTGGGCGAGAGTATTTTAAGACTTATTGGGATTAACGTCAATGAATTTGCAGTGGCAGGGGCGCTCATCCTCTTCTTTATCGCTTTGGAAATGATTTTAGGCATTACTTTGTTCAAGGACGAGGAACATACCAGTCCTGATCTCGCTTCCATTTTCCCATTGGCGTTTCCGCTCTTGGCCGGCCCCGGAAGCTTAACAACATTGTTATCGCTTCGGGCTGAGTACCAGACCGAAAACATCATCGTTGCGATTATTGTTAATATTGTAGTTATCTTTATCGTGCTCAAGACATCGGCACGCATTCAACGTTTTTTAGGAAAGAATGGGATCGCCGTGATACAGAAGGTCTTTGGGGTGATCCTTTTGGCCATTGCAGTTAAATTATTCACCTCGAACATTCAAGAATTGTTCAATTAAGCATTGAGTGTTCAAAAGAACAGTACTATGAAAATATTTAGTTATATCCTTATCGCCATCGCCATTGGTCTCATTATTTTCAACCTTACCAAAATCGACTATAGCGCTCCTTTTGAAGGAGACAGCAGTGTGGCTGTAATTAGCGTTCTTGCTGCGGCCTGTGCCATTTTACTTATACTGATTCTGCGTACGTCACAGCGAATCGCCAAAAAGAAGAAGTAATGTGTTAGCGAGCTTCGAGCTCTAATACCTTAGCGATCATAAAATCGCCTTCATTGAGAATGTACTCATACGCGTTCGGGCCAAAAAGTTGCTGGGCAATGTTTGCCTTAAGCGCTTTTTTTAGTTCTTCGGAATACTTACTCATATCGATCTGCGCTTCACTGAAGCGAGAATACGCAATAAAATCCTGAGCTAATTGATCCTCCACCTGATACGATTTTACAAAATCCTTGAAAGTCATCTTAGAAAAGATCTTTCGGTTCTGCTCTAAAAATTCAAATATAAAATAGCTCATGAAGCCGCTGCGGGACAAATACTGGAGGGTCTCGTTTTCCACACTGGTATCCTTCGGTACAAAGATGTCCGGAATGATCCCACCACCTCCATAGACCACTTTCCCCTTAGGAGTTACATAGCGCAACGAATCTTCCACTTTTATACTATCGGCACTAATCAATTCTCCGTTGCGGTACCGCTTTTCATAATCTTTGTAATAGGCATCGTTTCCGTTCCCGTAGGGTTTTTGAATGGATCGTCCCGTAGGGGTGTAGTAGCGTGCAATGGTGAGGCGTACCGCGCTGCCGTCTCCCAGAGACATTTCCCGTTGCACCAACCCTTTTCCAAAGGATCGTCGCCCAATGATCGTCCCTTTGTCGTTATCCTGTAAAGCGCCGGCCACAATTTCACTTGCCGAAGCCGAATTCTCGTTAATAAGTACATACAACTTCCCTTTTTCAAAATCCCCGCGTCGTGTGGCAAAGGTTTGATTCTCTTCCCCGCTTTTATTTCGGGTGATAAGAATAAGTTTGTCGTCTTCCAAGAATTCATCTACAATCCGTTCGGCCGTAGAGATATATCCCCCGGGGTTGTTGCGCAGGTCCAACACCAAACGGGTAATACCCTCATCTTTTAATTGGGAAAGCGCCTTTTTAAATTCATTGTAGGTTGTTTCAGAAAAACGATTGATCTTGATATAGCCTAAATTGTCGGTAAGCTTATAAGCCGCGTCGACACTTACCAGCGGAACTTCTTTTCGTTTTACTTTAATATCCAGCAACTCGGGTTTCCCTGCCCGGTATACTTTTAAATTGACGCGTGTGTTGATCTCACCTTTTAAATACGAAGAAATACTGTCTCTATTCAAACTATCCCCGAACATTTTTTTGCCATCGGCATACAATATGCGATCGCCTCCTTTAATTCCCGCTTTGGCAGCAGGCCCTCCTTCAATAGCGCGTATGACTGCGATCGAATCTTTATACGTGTAAAAACTGATCCCGATGCCTACGAACTTTCCGCGCATGTCATCGGCATTGTTGGCATAGTCATCCCGGGGAATATAAACAGAGTGAGGGTCCAAATTTTCAAGGATTCCGTTTACGGTAACATCTACGATACTATCGGTATTCACCTTATCCACATATTCATAGTCGATATAATCGATGAGGCGGTTTAGCTTGTCTTTTTTTGAATTGGTAGCAAATATCTTCTCAGTAGTATCATTAAAATTGAGTTTAGAGCCAATAAAAACCCCTGCCGCTACAGCGGCACCAATCAACAAAGGAAGGTATTTTCTGTCAAAGCCCATAGGCTAACTGTTTAGATCTGTGATGTGCGTTATACTAACGCCTGCTTTTTCTAAAAATTTTACGCCGGAATTGTCCTTGTACTCTTCCAGATAGACCAGTCTTTTAATTCCCGCTTGATGGATCAACTTACTGCATTCTTTACAGGGTGACATCGTTATATAGAGGGTGGCCCCGTTGCAGGATTGTGTGGAAGAAGCCACTTTAGAGATCGCATTTGCTTCGGCGTGTAATACGTACCATTTTGTATAGCCTTCTTCATCCTCACAAAAATTCTCAAAACCGGTGGGTGTTCCGTTGTATCCATCGCTAATGATCATCTTATCCTTAACAATAAGTGCGCCAACTTGTTTCCGAAGACAGTAAGACAACTTACTCCATTCTTGTGCCATGCGAAGATAGGCAACATCGTATTTGTGCTGTTTTTTGGAAGCCATATAGAATAATAAGTAGCGAAATTAAGCCGAAGTTACAGCCTATCAAAAATTCTGGCTGTTAAATGTTTATAAAAGTTTCCCGGGAAATTAGAAGATCCAGTTCTCAATAAGCATGGGGATGATCATTCCTATTACTATGGAAGATACCACCAATACCCAGTCGCGTTTGTTAAAACGAAACAGCATCTGAAAAATAAAGGCCAGGATCAGCACGATAATGACCACGATAATTTGTGCAGCTTCGACGCCCAAAGCAAATTCTAACAACGGAAGAATGTCATTATCGGCATTGATCATTTTGTAATACGAAGCAAATCCAAAACCGTGAATAAGTCCGAAGAACACCGTCGCTATGTAAAACAGTCCTAATTTTTCTGCCCGCTTTTCTTTTCCGGCGGTAAAAAGATTGAACAAAGCGGTAATAAGTATGGTTACCGGGATAAGGAATTCGATCCAGCGCGTTGAGACGCTCACTACGTTGTAATTGGCCATAAGGAGCGAAACGGTGTGGCCTATGGTAAATAGGGTAACGAGCAATAACAACCGCTTCCAAGAATTGAAGGTATACGCAGCGCAGAGTACGATCAAAAACAGGATGTGATCGTAAGCTTTCCAATCGAGAACGTGTTCTAAACCCAGTTTAAAATATAACCAGAAATCGGACATGGAGTTTTGGGGATGTTAGATTTGGTCAAATATATGCAATATGTGAGAATTTTCATATCTTTAAACGAACTCCCCGGTTTTAATTTTATGGCTTATGAAAAAACTGTTCCTTTTCATACTCGGGGTGGGGTGTACCTTCCAGAGTTTTTCGCAAGACCCCAACCTCTATGGGACATGGTATATGTTTGCACAAGTAGGAGATTTAGGGCCTTTTTGGTATATAAATCATGAAGACTTTGGTGGCAATAACCCTTACTTCATTTTAAATACAGACCTTAGTTATGAGGGTGCTGTTAATTGTAATTCATATTCGGGACAATATGAGGAAGGCAGTGGTAATCCAAATTTTATTCCTGTTTCCTTTACACGAACCAATTTTGACTGTGGAACTCCTACGCAAAATAATAATGAAGACTTTTTTTTCGGTGTCGTTAGTGGTGAATATAGTGATGAAGGAATAGTACGTTATTGGCTTTACACAGATCCTAATGATAATGAATTTTTGGAATTAGATTTTGCCCCCGGATTTGGTCTTGTATTTCAGCGTGAACCATTCCTGTCAGAAGGTACTGTTCCTGGCACATGGTACTTAAGGAATTATTATAATGATATGGAGGAGAGTTTAAATATTTTAGAGATTGACCCTCCTATTGATCCGACCTTGGTGATTATGCCCAATTATGAGTTTACAGCCCAAGCAGCCTGTAATACATTTAGTGGGACTTTTATAGAAGATACAACCAACGGGGGATATTACATTGATAATTTTTCTAAGACCAATAACGATTGTTCGCACGCGGACCACATAACATTCGAAGAAGATTATGAAAAAGTACTTGCCGAAAGCGGTAATTTGTTCTTTACCGCATACGACACTACGACCGAAAGAGCTTTTCTAAATACAACCAATACCGCCGCAGGATATATGAATTTTCAAAATTCACCTGTTCTGGGGGTTAAAGACCATAATGAGATTACATTCTCCCTTTATCCAAATCCTGCGGGGGATGAAATTATTATTGCTGCCACGGGAATACTTATAGAATCCATCTCAATCTATTCCATGATTGGGCAGAAAATGGTTGATTTTAAAGCTGAGTCAAACCGTGTTGACATTTCAAGTCTATCGCCGGGGGTATACTTTATAGAAATAGCTGCTTCAAGTGGAAAAGCTATTCAAAAATTTATAAAAGAGTAGATATGAAAAAATGTTTTTCTCTTTTCGTAGCAATGTGCTTAAGCCTTCAATGCATTGCCCAAGATGCGGAGCTTTACGACACTTGGTATCTTAAATCATACAGCTATGATCTTGGTGATACTTTTTATATAGAAGATGTCAACCCGCGTATTAATCCTACTTTAGTGATTGACTCCAATCTAAATTTTACGGGGCAAGTGTGTAATGAGTACGGAGGATCGTTCAGTTACAACAGTGCTACCGACAAATTGGTGATGGATTTTTTTTACGTTTGTATCTGCGGGAGTTGTAATAACCCCCCGGCTTCTCACGTAACGCTGGAAGATGACTATTTCGATTATTTTGGGGAAGGAGCTGCCTACACCTACGAGGTATATAATAGTGGGACAGGGGCTAAGGAATTGTTATTGTTTGTAGCTGCCGGCTTCGATCTTTGGTATTCTAATACTCCACTTTCAATACCCGGAAATCAAAAGAAAACCTTCACGTTGTATCCCAATCCGGTCACCGAGACCCTTATTATTTCTTCGGAAGGAGAAATAATCGAATCGCTTTCGGTATATACTGTCTCGGGAAAAAAAGTAATAGAGTTCACTGAAAATACAAACGTGCTGAATGTTTCAGGACTTTCGGAAGGATTGTATTTTTTGGAGATCATTACGGTCAAGGGGAAGCACCTTCAGAAATTCTTTAAAAAATAAAAAGTGCTCCTTTTAAAAAGAAGCACTTTCGTACTCAAGGTGGGAATCGAACCTGCCTGCCAGAGGCACGACAGGCAGGCCCACACGACCGAAAGAACTGGATTTTGAATCCAGGTTAATTGTTTAGTGATTCCCTCATTTGGCGAAGCTGCCTTTTGCCTGTTCCAGACTTCCAATACTTTTCACGTGTTCTGGCATCGATCCTATTATCTATACTTTCAGAATAAAGAAGAATATATGGTAGGTATGGCTTTGTAGTCTTTTCCTTGCCATCGTTGTGCTGTTGAACCCGACGTTCAAGATTATCGGTCATTCCAACATAGATATAGTTTCTGCACAAACTTGAAATAGCATAAACAAAAAACATATACCGGTATTAAGAAAAATCCCCAAACGAACAATCGTAAGGGGATTTTGTACTCAAGGTGGGAATCGAACCTGCCTGCCAGAGGCACGACAGGCAAGCCCACACGACCGAAGTCACTAGATTTTGAATCCAGGTTATTTATTTAGTGATTCCCTCATTTGGCGAAGCTGCCTTTTGCCTGTTCCAGACTTCCAAT